>JBPCRR010000413.1:0-5906 GCA_050996645.1 Acidimicrobiales bacterium
GGTGGCAGGCGTGGTGGTCAACCTGGTCGCCCGCGGTCCTCGGGGCCCCCGCGCTTTCGGCCCCGGCGCTCGGCCTCCTGAGCCTGGCCGGCCTGGTGTTCCTCTGGGCGATCGGCACACTGCAGCACGTATTGGTCCTCGGCCCCCTCGTCATCGGCGCCGTCGGTGCGTACAAGGCGGCACGGCCGTGGGGATCACCGCGAGGCCGGGTTGCGGCGCTCGTTGTGTACGCCACGGTGCCGGTGGCGATCAACGCACTAGCGCAGGGGCACTGGGCCGGCTTGGTGTCCTATGCCGCCGCCCCTTGGGTGTTGGCCGCGCTGGGGCGGCTGTCGGGGGAGCCGCCACACCCCGCGAGCCCGTTGTCCCGCATGCGTGCCAGGGTCGTGGCGCTCGGACTCGGCGTGGCCGTGGCCGCAGCCTTCGCTCCCTCCATGGTCTTCGTGGTGGTCGCGATCGGAGCAGGCCTGCTGGTGGGGTCGTTGGTAGCGGGTCGCCTCCGCTCGGGGAGCCGGATGCTGGCGGTTTCGGTTGCTTCGGCGGTGGTCGCCGCGGCGATGTTGATGCCGTGGTCGTTCGATGTCCTCCTGTCCCGTAGCACCGCCTTCGGGGTGGTGCCCGGCCCCGCAGCCCACCTCGGTTGGGGCGCGGTTCTCGAGATGCACACCGGCCCGATCGGTGCCGGTCCCCTCGGATGGGCGCTGCTCGTCGCGGCGGCCCTGCCGCTCGTGATTGGGCGATCGTGGCGCCTTGCGTGGGCGACGCGGTTCTGGTCGGTCGCGCTCGTCTGCATGGGAATCACCTTCGCGGGCTCCCGTGGGTGGGTGTCGACCCCGCAGCCCGAGGTCCTCCTGGCGCCCGCCGCAGCAGCGCTAGCCGCGTCGGTCGCCCTCGGAGTGGTGGCCTTCGAGCTTGACCTGCCCGGCTACCGATTCGGCTGGCGACAGTTGGCGTCGGCCCTCGCGGGGGTGGCGGCGCTGGTCGCCGCGATCCCGGTGCTGACTGCGGTTGGCAACACCCGCTGGCACCTGCCGTCTTCCGACACGACCTCGGCCGTGGCCTTCCTGCCCGACAACCGCGCCGGTGACTACCGGGTCCTCTGGGTGGGCGCTCCTACAGAGCTGCCCCTCGCTTCCGCGTACCTGGCCGATGGCGTGGGTTACGCCACCTCCTACGACGGCGTGCCCGACGTGACCGACACCTGGGGCTCGCGTTACCGGGGAGCGAGCGGCTTGCTTGGCGAAGACCTCCGGTTGACGTCGCGCGAACTCACCACCAAGCTCGGCCACCTGCTGGCTCCGATGTCGATCCGTTACATAATCGTTCCCAACCGCAACGCGCCGGTCGGTGCGGGGTCCCGCCGGCTGCCGTCCCCGACCACGTTGCTCAACGGCCTCCAGCTGCAGACCGATCTGCAGTCCGTGACCACCGACCCCGCCTACACGGTCTACCTCAACGCGGCGTGGTTGCCCGCCCGCTTCGAGATTCCCCGTGCGCGCCCTGGTGACGCGGCCTCTGGCGACCTGGCCTCAGGCGACCCTCGCAAGCTACAGGGCCTCTCGCTGGCAGGCGCCACGCCCGTGCTGCCCGGCAGCCGGGGCGACTCCGGCAGCGGAAAACTCGTGCCCGGCGAGGTGTACGTGTCGGCCACGAAGAGCAGCCGATGGTCCCTCGACGTCGGCGGCACGGTCGTCACCCCGGTACCCGCCCTGGGTTGGGCGATGGGTTTCAGCGTGCCCGCTGCGGGTGCGGCGACGCTGCGGGCCGCGCCCAGCCCCGGGTGGCGCGCCCTGCAGGTTGTAGAGGTTCTGGCGTGGGTGGGGGTGATCGGCGCGGTCCTGAGGGACCGCCGCCGGCGGAGGAAGCCCGACGCGTCTGGCGATGAGGTGGTCCTAGCGGAGTGGTTCGAGGCGATGACCCCCGGGGCGGGCCGGGGCCAGTTCCGCCCGAACCGCCAGACCCGTACAGGCCTCGGCGACATCGACAGCGACGAGGTCTGGGATCGTGTCTGATCCATCACCGCGCCATGGCCGCTCCGGTCGGGCGCACCGCACCGGTGGAGGGGTGGCGCGGCTGCCGATCCTCCTCGCCGTGGCGACGCTCCTGGTCGTTGGTGGCCTGGTCGACCGCGCCGTCAATGCGCCGGCCGCCGCCCCTGTCGCCGCCGGCGCGGTCGCCGCCGTTGCGGCGCCGGCCGCCGCGTTGTCCTCGTCGTGGTTTTGTGGTGGGGCCACCAGCACCTCGGGTGCGGCACCCGGGCAGGTCGTGGTCGCCAACGCCGGCCGACGGGCGGTCACCGCGGTGATGAACTGGCTGCCAGCGGGGTCGCCTGCCACGAGTCTCGTCGTCCCCGCCGGTGGGCGAATCGTGGTGCCCGAGCAAGGGACAGCCCCCTGGTTGGGGGCGATCGTCGACCTCGACGGGGGAGCTGCCTCCGTGGAGCAGCAGATCTCTGCGCCGAGCGGTCTTAGCGCGAGCCCGTGTGCCACCTCAGGCTCTACCCAGTGGTACTTCACGACCGGCGAGACGCTGGTCAACGCGTCCATGGGGCTGACCCTTATAAATCCCTACCCGAGCGACGCCATCGCAGACCTCTCCTTCTCCACCGATCAGGGCCTCGAGGCGCCCACAGAGTTTCAGGGCCTCGTGGTCCCCGCCGGCAGCCTGCTCCACGTCGACGTGGGCTCACACCTGCGCCGCCGCCGGGCGATCGCCACCCGGGTCAACGTCCGTTCGGGGCGGGTCGTGGCGTGGAAGACCGAAGTCGTCACGGCCGCGCCGGCGGGCGCCCCGCTCATCACCTCGGCGGCGACCGCGCAGGGTGCCGGCGACCCTGCGGACCCGGTGCCAGGGGTGACAAACCTGGCCGGCGCGCCGTCGGCCGGGCTCAGCTGGTCCTGGCCCGACGGCGTGACCGGCGACGGCTTCGACGAGCGCTACGTGATCCTCAACCCCGGCACGGCAACCGCGCAGCTCCAGCTTGCGGTCGGGTTGGACCAGGGGTCGGCCGAGCCGTTCACACTCTCGGTTGGACCAGGAGAGGTGGGCACCGTCGTGTCCTCCGAGCAAGCCCGGATCCCAGCGGGCGTGGGGCACTCCGCGGTGCTTCGCAGCCTCAACGGAGTCCCGGTGGTCGCCGAGAGGGCGATGGTGGCGGCGCCTCCCTCGAGCGCATCGGGCCGTGGCGAGCTGTTAGGCGCCGGCCGGAGCTACACCGCTTGGATACTCGGCGGTGGGCTCGCCGATGCCGCCCACGCCTACTGGGTGGTGCTGTTCAACCCTGGTACGGCCCCGGCGACGGCGACCATCTCGACCCTCGGTGGCACGGCATTGCCAGGGCTGTCAGGACTGCGCCTTGCCCCAGGAGCACGCTCGGTCATCCGCATCAACGACCACGCGGCCACCCTCGACCAGGCCCTGCAGGTCACCGCTTCCCAACCCGTGGAGGTGGAGCGCGACCTCTACGGAGTCCAGCATGGAGTGGCGCTAAGCCTTGGCGTTCCCGTCGCCTCGGGTTGATCCGCGCTCGGCCCGAGTGGCCCCGCGCCAGTTGGTGCTCGGCACGGGGCTGGTGACACCGGGGTTGCCCGAGCCGGGGGTCGCCTCGGGGTCGGGGCCGGGGCCTGGGTTGGCGTCGGCGAACTGGGGCACCACTACCGCCGCGTCGTGGACGGGGCGGCCATACGCGGCGTCCACCAAACGGCCGACCTCGGCTCCGTCGATGGTCTCCTTCTCGAGCAGCGCCAGGGCCACCGAGGTGAGCCCTCGTCGGTGTTCGGTCAGGAGGCGATTGGCCCTCGACTCCTGCTCCCTCAGGATCCGCTCCACTTCCTCGTCGATGATGCGGGAGGTCACGTCGCTGTAGTCGCGCGCGGCGTGCATGAGGTCCTCGCCGAGGAACACCTGACCCTCCTGCCCCCAGGCCATCGGCCCGATCCGCTCGCTCATGCCGCACTCCCGGACCATCTTGCGGGCCATCTCGGTGGCCCGCTGCAGGTCGTCGGACCCGCCGGTGGAGAGGCTGCCGAGCACCAACTTCTCGGCGCAGCGCCCGCCCATCATCACGCAGACCGCGTCTTCTATGTACTCCCGCCAGTAGGTGTGCCGCTCCTCGATCGGCAGCTGCTGGGTGGCCCCTAGGGCCATGCCGGTAGGCAGGATCGTCACCTTGTGGACGGGGTCGGCATCGGGAAGCACGTAGGCAAGAACCGCGTGTCCGCCTTCGTGGTACGCCGTGGCCTCCTTCTCCTTCTCCGAAAGCACCGTGGACTCCCGACGCTGCCCCATGAGGACCCTGTCGCGAGCGGCCTCGAAGTCGATCATGTGGATGGCCTGGGCGTTTCGCCGGACCGCGTGGAGGGCAGCTTCGTTGACCAGGTTCGCAAGGTCGGCCCCGCTCATGCCCGGCGTCCCGCGAGCCACGACGCTCAAGTCGACGTCAGGCGCTATCCGCTTGTCCTTGCAGTGCACTCCGAGTATCGGCAACCGCTCGTTGAGATCGGGCAGCGGTACGACCACCTGGCGGTCGAAGCGCCCGGGACGCAGCAGCGCCGGGTCGAGGATGTCGGGACGGTTGGTGGCGGCCATCATCACGACGCCCTCGGTGGTCTCGAAGCCGTCCATCTCGGCGAGCATCTGGTTGAGGGTCTGCTCCCGCTCGTCGTGGCCCCCGCCCAAGCCCGCGCCGCGCTTTCGCCCGATGGAGTCGATCTCGTCGATGAAGATGATGGCCGGCGCCTGCTTGCGGGCCGTCTGGAACAGGTCTCGAACCCGTGACGCGCCGACCCCGACAAACATCTCCATGAAGTCCGATCCGGTCACCGACATGAAAGGCACGCCGGCTTCGCCCGCCACCGCTCGAGCGAGCAGGGTCTTGCCCGTTCCGGGTGGCCCCACGAGGAGGACCCCCTTGGGGATCTTGGCCCCGATCTCCTTGAACCGGTTGCCAGAGCGGAGGAAGTCCACCACCTCCCGGATCTCCAGCTTCACACCGTCGTAGCCGGCGACGTCGGCGAAGGTTGTCCGCGGCCGCTCCGTCGTGTAGACCTTCGCCTTCGAGCGGCCAATCGACATGATCCCGGTCATCTGGCCCTGAGCCCGGCGGCTCATGAACACGAAGAACCCGACCAGCAGCAATCCCATCACAAGGTAGGGCAGCAAGGCCGCCCAGAAGCTGGTGGTGCCGCTCGTGATCTTGAGCTTGGGGATGTCGCTGGCGTAGGCGGCGGTTAGGGCGCTGTCGCCGTCGAGGGAGGGCCCTTGCACCGAGAACTGCTGGCCGTTGGCGTTGGTGTAGTGGATGTGGCCGGTGTCCTTGTTGACCGTGGCAGACGCGACCTGCTTGGACTTGAGGGCGTTGTTGAAGTCGCTGTAGGACTGGCTGGCCGCCGCGTTGGCGTTGAGCAGTGACGGCACGATGACCGCCAGCAGCACGACGGTGCCAAGGACCACCGCCACCCACCGCCAGTTGCTGTTGGCGGGCGCCGGCGACCCCGGCGCGCCGCCGCGCTCGGGGCGACCGGGTCGGAGGTCTCCGGGCTGGCGGCTCATATGACCCCATGCTAGGCCCTGGCTCGGCCGACTAGCGGTCTCGGAGAAGCGGGCCGGAGCACGCGGCGTGGGGTCCCCCGGCGACGCGGACGGCCAGGTTACGATCGCCAGATGCAGCGTTCCGCCGTTTGCGCCAGGCCAGGGTGCCAAGGTCCCGCCGCGGCGTGGCTCACTTATGACTACGCCGCGCAACGCGTATGGCTCGACGACGCACCCTCGACGGAGGGCGGTGACCGGTGGGCGCTCTGTGACGCCCACGCCGGTCGTCTGCGCGCTCCCAATGGCTGGGCGCAAGTGGACCGGCGGGTCAGCCACCCGCTGGTGCCCCCTGCGTGGGAGTTGACGGAGTTCGAGCC
>JBPCRR010000026.1:0-5762 GCA_050996645.1 Acidimicrobiales bacterium
GCCGCGGTACTCGCGGTTGCGCCGGCGCCACGGCGGTGAGGGCAAGGTTCGTGCTGGCGACGGCCAACCCGGACAAGGCACGCGAGATCACGGCGATCCTGGGGGGGGCGGTCGAGCTGTTGGCGAGGCCCGCATCGGTGGGAGAGGTCGAAGAGACCGGATCCACTCTCACGGACAACGCACGGCTCAAGGCCCGGGCACTGGTCGAGGCCACCGGGCATGCTGCCATCGCCGATGACACCGGCCTGGAGGTAGAGGCCCTCGGAGGGGCGCCCGGCGTGTACTCGGCCCGATACGCGGGCGTCCACGCCAGCTACGGCGACAACGTGGCGGCCCTGCTCAAAGCCCTCGGCCCTACGCCGGTCGCGTCGCGGGGGGCCCGTTTCGTGACGGTGGCGCTGGCACTTTGGCCCGACGGGCGCTGCGTGGTGGCGGAGGGCTCGGTCCGAGGCTGGATCGCCGGCGCGGCCCGGGGAGACGGGGGGTTCGGGTACGACCCTGTCTTCGTGCCCGCGGAGGGCGACGGGCGCACCTTCGCAGAGATGTCCGCGCCCGAGAAGGATGCCATCTCTCACCGGGGGCGGGCGTTCCGGGCCCTAGGGGAAGGGCTTGGCGGTATCACCAACCCCTGAGGTCGACCGGCCAGGTCTCGAGCACTTCCCCGTCGCTCACAAGGTGCATGGTCTCGTGATACGCGACCGTGGGATCCACGTGAGCAGGAAGGACCTGGACCCGGTCACCGACCGCTGGAAGCGATCCGCCTTCGGGGGGGGAGAAGGTGATGTGCTCGTCCGAGCAGAACCACACGGCGCCGCCGTCGGCCATGGAAGGGTTGCCGTGGTCCATCCCCAGTGCCTTCAAGCCGCAGTCCGCCACAGCCCAACCCGCGCGGTTCACCGATATCACCGTGGCCAGCACAGAGAGGGCGTGGCGGAACGGCAGGTCCAATTTGGCGTAGGCGGTGTCCATCAAGGCGTAGCTGCCGGCTTGAATCTCATTGACCACCTGGTTGAGGTCCCAGCTCCCTGTGCCGCCGCCCGAGATCAGCTCGCCGCCAACCTCTTCATGGACGGCGGCGAGAACTGCCATCGCCTTGGCGACCTCGTCGGCGCGCTCGGCCCGGTCTTCCAACCCCACGGCGTGACCCTCGTAACCCATGACCCCGCGGACGACCAGGCCGCGCCCGCGCGCGCACTCGGCGAGCCGCGCCACGTCGGCGGGGTCCGCACCGCAGCGGGGCAGGCCGACGTTGACGTCGATGAGCACTTCGACGAGGCCTGCCGCGGCGGCCGTGTCGATGGTCTCGTCGGAGTCGACCGCAAGAGTCACCCGCGCGCCGGTGGCTGCCAACGCGCCCAATCGAGTCGCGTCCGCCACCTCGTTGGCTAGGAGCAGGTCGGCACCCAGGCCAGCGGCGGCCATCCCTTCCATCTCCTTGATGGTGGCGCAGCAGAACCGCTGATGGCCCTCCTGCGCCTGGCGGCGGGCCAGCTCGGTGCACTTGTGCGCCTTCACGTGGGGACGCAACCGGTCTCCGGGGAGGGCGGCGGTCATGGTGGCGAGGTTGTGGTCGAAGGGCGTTTGGTCCACCACCAACGCTGGCGTCTGGAGCTGCGCGACGTTCACACGGCCGAGCGTAGGCGCCGGCTCCGTCCCCTGGCCGGGTGGTAGCGCGATCATTGTGCGAGTGGAGGCTTTCGCGGCACCGACCAACGGTCCCGACGGCGAAGGCGCCGCCGCGCCCCCCGCCCCCTCGGCGACGACGCCACACCGGCGCCGGCTCCTGCCGGCGCCGGTGTGGAACGTGGGCAAGCTGCTGGTGGTCGCCCTGATTGTCGAGTACCTGGTGCTGCCTCAGATCGCCGGCACCCGCAAGGCCCTGCACCTGTTGAGCCACGTGAGCCCGTTGTACCTGCTCGCAGGGCTCGGCCTCGAGATCCTCGCGCTGCTCGCCTACGCCCAGCTGACCCGCACGGTCATACCCGAGGGCAGCGACGTGGGTCTGTTCACGATGCTGCGGATCCAGCTGACCACCCTGTCGATAAGCCACTGCGTCCCCGGTGGAACCGCGGCGGGCTCCTCGCTCGGCTACCGCCTCCTGACTGTGGCGGGGGTCTCCAAGACCGATGTGGGCTTCGCCCTCGCTGCGCAGGGGATGGGCTCGGCGGTGGTGCTCAATGTCATCTTGTGGCTCGCCCTCGTTGTGTCCATACCTGTGTGGGGCTTCTCACCTCTCTACCTCGCCGCCGCCCTCGCCGGCGCTTTACTGGTGGCCGCATTCGTCGCGTTGGTCCTCATGTTCACCCGGGGGGCGGCTTGGGCGGGCAGGCTGGTGGAGCGCACGGGCACGCGGCTGCCGTTCGTCGACGAGGTGGCGCTGCGGGCGTTGTTCGACCGGCTCGCCGGGCGGCTACAGGAGTTGGGCCACGCCCGGCGGCTGCTGGCGAAGGCGGTGGGGTGGGCTGCCGCCAACTGGCTGCTCGACGCCGGGTCTCTTTACCTGTTCGTGGCCGCCTTCGGTCACTGGGCAAACCCCGATGGACTTCTGGTGGCCTACGGGCTGGCCTACGTGCTGGCGGCGATACCGCTGACCCCCGGTGGGCTGGGAGTCGTGGAGGCCATTTTGACCTCGACCCTGGTCGGCTTCGGCACCCCCCGAGGTATCGCCATCCTCGGCGTTGTGGGCTACCGGCTGATCAACTTCTGGCTGCCCATACCCCTCGGGGGTCTGTCGTACCTCTCGCTTCAGATAGACCCTGGTCATGCGGCGAGCCGGCCGCATTGGCGGGGGCGGCTCCGACGCAGCCCCTGAGGTCGCCGGCGGTGCTGGACTTGACATCATGCGCCCCGGATGGCCGGCTAGTGTGGGCTCATGCCGCGACGGGGTGAATCACAGGTTCTTCGGCGCGAGCGCCCACGGCTCCTGCTGTCGGCGATCTGCGCCGTGATCGCTCTGCTGGCTGGCCTGGCGCAGGGCTCCAGCCCGAAGGCTGTGCCCCTGAACCCCCGGCCAGCGGTGGCTTCGATCTCTCCGGGATACTGGATGGCGGCGTCCGACGGAGGGGTGTACCAGTTCAACACGCCGAACCTCGGAGGCCTGCGGGGCATGCACCTCAATGCTCCTGTGGTGGGGATGGCCGCGGCCCCCGACGGCGAGGGCTACTGGATGGCGGCCGCGGATGGGGGAGTGTTCAATTTCGCCGACGCGCCGTTCCTCGGGTCCGCCGGCAACCTCCGGCTCAACCGCCCCATCGTGGGCATGGCGGCTACCGCCGACGGCAGGGGCTACTGGCTGGTCGCGTCCGACGGGGGGATCTTCAACTACGGCGACGCGCCGTTCCTCGGCTCCACCGGCAACCTCCGACTCAACCGCCCAGTGGTGGGCATGGCGGCCACCGCCGACGGCAGGGGCTACTGGCTGGTCGCGTCCGACGGGGGGATCTTCAACTACGGCGACGCCCCGTTTCTCGGGTCCACCGGCAACATGAGGCTTAACCAGCCGATCGTAGGCATGGCGGCCGGACGCGCCGGCGGCTACTGGCTGGCGGCGTCCGAAAGGGGGATCTTCAAATTCTCGGCGCCGTTCCTCTGCTCCACCGGCAACACCAAGCTCAAACAGCCCGTGGTCGCAGTGGGGGCGGGACCCGACGAGGGCGGGTACTGGTTGTTCGCGCGAGACGGCGGCTTGTTCAACTTCGGTGACGCGCCCTTCCTCGGCTCCGCCGCCAGCCAGTCGAGCCCAGCCCCTGTCGTGTCGGTCGCCACGACCATCCATGGGTATCCCTACCCGCCTGGCTCCACGGGCTACGACATCTCCTGGCCGGACTGCGGCCATGCGCTCCCACCAGGCGGCTCGCCGGTGTCGATCGTCGGGGTCAACGGCGGCCTGATCGACAACCTCAACCCGTGCTTCGCGTCGGAGGCAGCTGGATGGGCGGGTGCCAACTTGACGGTCTACATCAACGTCAACCTGGTCCCAGACGGCAACCCATCCCGCGCGATGAACGGCCCCGCCGGAGCGTGCGCCCAGGGTGACATCGTCTGCCAGGGCTACAACTGGGGCTGGAACAACGCCGCGGTCGACCTCGGCTTTGTCCACTCCAACGGGTTCGCGCCGCGGGTGTGGTGGCTCGACGTGGAGCAGCCGTGCGGGTACAGTCCGAGCCCGCTGTGGCGTTGCGGCAGCTCCCAGGCTCTGCAGTCCAACGTCAACGTGATTCGGGGGGCCGTCGACGCGATCCACAGCGCGTCCCTCACAGCCGGCATCTACTCCACATACCTCCAATGGCCGGCGACCGTCGGGCCCGACTTCCAGGAACCGGGCATCCCCATCTGGATAGCCACCGTCCCGAACGACCAGGCCGACTGGGCCGCGGACTGCTCGAAGCCTAACCTGCGTTTCGCCGGCGGGGTGCCCTGGTTGATCCAGTGGCTCGGTGGCGCCAGCCCCACCGGCTACGACCAGGACCTGGCCTGCCTCCACTGAGACGCACCATGTGCGGGGCCCGACCCGTGTCCAGGCCGAGGGTGAGTGCGAGTGCGGGCGAGAGGACTCGAACCTCCATCCCTTTCGGGACCAGGACCTAAACCTGGCGCGTCTGCCACTTTCGCCACGCCCGCGTGGGACGGAGTCTAGGACTGGGCTGCCAGGCAGTACCCTGCAAAGCATGTCGTTTCCTGCTGCCGCCTTGCCGCTTCCGGTCCCCGTGGGCCAGCTCCCCGGCTATGACCGCTCGGCCGAGATCTACCAGCGCTTGCTGCGAAACCGGATCGTGTTTCTCGGCAGCGAAGTCGAAGACACCAGCGCCAACCTGATCTGCGCCCAGCTCCTCCTGCTTGCCGCTGAGGACACCCACCGCGACATCAGCTTGTACATCAACTCGCCGGGTGGCTCGGTGACCGCGGGGCTGGCGATATACGACACCATGCAGTACATCCCCTGCGACGTTTCCACGGTGTGCATGGGCCTGGCTGCATCGATGGGGCAGTTCCTCTTGTGCTCCGGCACTCCGGGCAAGCGCTTCGCGCTGCCGCACAGCCGGATCCTCATGCACCAGCCCTCGGGCCAGGCGCAGGGCCAGGCCGCGGACATAGCGATCCAGGCCGAGCAAATCATCTACCTGAAGAAGATGATGGCGGAGCGCATCTCATTCCACACCGGCCAGTCGCTCGAGCGGATCGAAGCCGACTCCGACCGGGACAGGTGGTTCACCGCAGAGGAGGCGCTTGATTACGGCTTCATCGACCAGGTGATCACCAGGGCTGCCCAGGTGGCCGAGCCGACGCCGGCGGCGTAGCGCTGGCTGCGGGGCGCAACGGCATCGTCGAGGATCAGTGAAGGATTGGGCGCCCGGCGCCGGCCCGGATCGGGTCCTCGTGATCGTCCCCGCCTACAACGAGGAGGCGGTGATCGGCGCCACGCTGGCTGGGCTGCGGGAGGAGCTCCCCGGGGCCGACGTGTTGGTGGTCGACGACGGCAGCGTGGACGCGACGGCGGACGTGGCCCGGGCGGCCGGGTTCCCGGTGGCGCGGTTGGCGTGCAACCTCGGTGTGGGCGCTGCTCTTCGCACGGGTTTCGTGTACGCGTCGCGCAATGGGTACGGCAGGGCCGTGCAATTCGATGCGGACGGCCAGCACAACGCGGCCGAGGTGAAGGTCCTCCTCGAGGCCCTCGACGCGGACATCGACCTAGTGATCGGTAGCCGCTTCGCGACGAGCGAGACGGTCTTCGAGGTGGGACGGATCCGTTCGGGGGCGATGAG
>JBPCRR010000027.1:0-6224 GCA_050996645.1 Acidimicrobiales bacterium
CCGCTGCACCATGCACTACGCGGTCAGGGACTTCGGTGTCGCCAGGCGGCGAATGCTGCGGGTGGCGATCGCCGGGGACCGCCCGGCGGGGCCTGTCAGACCGCCGGCGACGGTCTCCTAACCGCCAGCGTGATGATCCCGACCACGATCATCGCGAGAGGGACCGGGCACCACCAGTGCTCCCAGAACGCGCTCAGGCCGTGGGTGCTCTCCCGGCCCGCCCAGAAGGTGCCCAGCAGCAGCAATGTCGCGGCGGTCAGCCGGGCGATTCGCCTCACGAGTTCGAGGCTACCAAGACGGTTTCGCACGGACCCGCGTGGCAGGATGGCGGCTGCGTCCTCCCTTCCCGGGCGGCCATGGGAGCCCCAACGTTGCCCAGCCTGACATTCCTCGGCACAGCCGAGTTTCTCGCCTCCGAGCGCTACTGGAACGGATTCGTGATCGACGGCCGGATCCTGGTCGAGACCTCACCGACGGTGGCCCCCCACTTACGCAAGTGCGGGCTCAGCGTTGCCGACCTCGATGTGGTGGCGATCTCCCACTTCCACGCTGACCACACCTTCGGCTGGCCGTTCCTCCTGCTCGACCTCATGCTCAACAGGGGCGATCGCCCTCTATATGTGGTGGGCCCGCCGGGGATCGAGGAGCGCCTCGTCGAGATGGCTGCGGTCGGCGGCGTGGCCGAGTTGGCCAACAGGGCCAAGCAGAGGCTGGACCTGCGGTTCGTGGAGGTGGACGGCTCTCGGCAGAGCGCGGGGCGTCACCGTTTCCGCGCCGTGGAGGTCGACCACGTGCCCTACCTGCGCTGCTTCGGCTACCTGTTCGAAGTGGGCTCCAAGGTCGTCGGCTACTCAGGCGACATCCGTCCCTGCCGAGGCCTCGACGAGCTGGCAGGTGCATGCGACGCTTTAGTCCTCGAATGCAACGGCCCCCACCCGCCGCCGGCGACGCATATGGATGTGCCGGACGTGGAGGCGCTGCGGCGGCGGTTTCCCGACCTCGAGCTCGTGCTCACCCACCGCGGGCCGGGGATCGACGCGAGCCACATCGGCAACTGCGTTGCGCCCGAGGACTTCGAGACCGTCGAGGTCTAAAGGATCCGCACCGGCAGCGTCCTTGGACCGCGGACCTGACCGCCCGACCAGGTGACCGCGCCAGGGTCTGCCAACTCGAAGTCTGGGTAGCGAGCCATCCACTCCTCCAGCGTCACGCGCAACTCCATGCGGGCCAGGTTGGAGCCGAGGCAGCGGTGGATGCCGAGACCGAAGGCAGCGTGGCGGTTGCTCTGGCGGTCGAGGACCACCCGGTCCGGGTCGTCGAAGAACTCGGGGTCGCGGTTTGCCGACGGGAACGGCAGCAGGACCCAGTCGCCCTCCTTCAGCTGGCAGCCGCGCAGCTCGTGGTCCTTCGACACCATCCTGGCCATCGTCACCGGCGCGTAGGCCCGCAGGAACTCCTCCACCGCAGTGCCCATCAGCTCTGGCTCGCTGGCAAGCCGGCGGCGGTCGTCGGGGTGCTGGGCCAGATGCCACAGCGACGCCCCGATCGCCGACCAGGTGGTGTCGATCCCGGCGATCATCAGCAGGGTCATGGTCCCGCGGATGTGGGCCTCCTCCAGCTTCTGGCCCTCTATCTCGGCATCGATCAGAAACGAGGTCAGGTCGTCACGGGGGTCTTCCCGGTGCTCGGCGATTCGCGCATCCATGTAGGCGTCGAGCTCGCCCTGGGCGGCGAGAGCCTCGCGTTCTTCGGCCGGCTGGTCGACGTCCTCGAGGACCATGGTGATGAAGCGCCGGAAGATGTCTGCGTCCTCCTGGGGAAAGCCGAGCATCCTCACGATCACCCGCAGTGGGATGTGGCTGGCGTAGTCGGCCGCGGCATCGAAGACCTCCCTTCCAGTCGTGCCGTCGAGCAGCTCCTGGCACAGCTCGCGGGAGAACGGCTCAAGGGCCGCGATCGGCTTGGGGCCGAACGCCGGCAGGAGCATGCGGCGTGCGATCGCGTGGAACGGCGGGTCGGAGGTGATCGGCGGCGATAGCCCGATGGGCGCGGGCAGGTCCTCGGGGCCAGGCCGTATTTCGCTGACAACGACGGTCCGCGACGTGTAGTGGTCTGTGTCGTAGGCGACGGCCGCGACGTCCTCGTGCCGGGTCGGCAGCCACGTGCCGCCGTAGCGTTCACTGCGAGCGACCGGGCAACACCCGCGCAGTTGCTCCCAGATCGGGTAAGGATCAGCTGCCCACGCCGGATCGGTGTGGTCGAAGTCGGCGCACCAGTCGGTGACCGGTGGATGGCGGCTGGTCATGGCCTCACCCCCTTGCCTCGCTGGCGATTTCTTCGATGGCGAACTCGGGGCAGTTGGCGATCGCCAGGCGCGCCTTGTCCTCGAGTGCGGCGGGCACGGCCCCGTCGCCCTTTTCCGATGACGTGCCGAGGTCATCAGCGTCGAAGATCTCAGGCGCCAGGGCGTAGCAGCGTCCATGACCCTGGCAGCGGTCGGGATCGACGTGGACTTTCAAGGAGGTTGCCTCCCCTGTGATGCTGGCGGGCCCGTTGGTGCTGGCGGGATTAGCTTCACCATATCCGTCTGGGTACGGCTTCGCCTCGGTAACGGGTCGTCACCGCCACACCGCCGGGCGCCCTTCGAACATGACCGCTCACGGTCCACCCAGACGGCTAAGCGGCCAGTACCGGAATACGACGTGACCCTTCACCGCGCCGAGCGGCACTGGGCAGATCAGGACGCATAGGAGAGGTGAAGATGACGAACTGACCGCGCTAAGCGCCCCCACCCTTTTCGCCCTGGGTGTGAAGCCCCGGGAGGTCGGGAGCGTAGACGTGGTAACCGCCATCTTGCTGGGGGTCGAAGATGAACTCGACCTCGCGGACAGGCTCCATGACCACAGAGTATCGGCAGGCCACACGTCCCCGACGGGCCCGGGCGCACCTGATCTACACCGCACGAGCGGGAGTCGGCCGGGCGACTGGACGGCCCGTAACACTCCTTTTTGTCCCCGACCTGCACCCCAGCGTTCAAGCACCCTGATGGGATGGCGTTCGAACCCGGCAGCTCCATCCTTGCGCTACCCGCCCTGCATCCGCGAACTACCAGCAGCGTCGGCGTCGGCTCGTAGAATCTCGGCTGTGGCACGTACCCGAACCGGCGAGCTCGGCCCTGCAGCTAGACCGGTGTCGGTGCCCGACGATGTAGACGATCCTGGTCTCCGCAAGGCCAGTGGCCGGGTAGCGCTGCCGCACCACGTCCGCTGGAGCTCTCCGATCCTCACTTACGACATGTCGGACCCGGCCGAGCGTGCCCGGGTTTACGAGCAGGTGCTCCGGGAAGGGACGGACGACGACGTGCGTTTTTTTGTGGACATTGACCGACTACTCGACCTGTGGGATGTCGTGGTATTGCCACCTTCAGTGCGGCGAGCCTGGGCGGAGTGGTTCCTGCGGCGTCGTGGCCTCCGGCTCAGATGCTAACCCCGCTGCAGGAGGAGGTCGCATCCGTCATCGGGGCACTGCCCGAGGCGCAAGAATTCGTCCTCGCCGGTGGCGCTGCTCTCATCTCACGGGGCGATGTCGACCGGCACACGGAGGACCTCGACTTCTTCGGGCTCGACCCCACAAGCGTGGACCGTCTGCTGGTGTCGGTACGGCCTGCGCTCCTCGATGCTGGCTTCGAAGTTGCAGTGGTACGAGCGTCGCCTGGCTTCGCCCGCCTGTCGGTCGAGCGCCGAGGCGAGCGTACCGAGGTCGACCTTGCTGCTGACGCTCGGCTCATGGCCCCCGAGTTGGGCCCCCTCGGCAAGATCCTCGCAGGCGAGGAACTCGCGATCGACAAGGTGCTCGCCGTATTCGGTCGGGCGGAGGCGAGAGACTTCCTCGCCTTGGCCGCGGTGGAGCCGGGCTACGGCCTCGCCTACTTGTGCTCGCGTGCTACCGAGAAAGATCCGGGATTCGACCTGGGCGTCTCGGAGAGATGCTTCAACGATTTGGACGCATAGACGCGAGGAGTTCGAAGTCGACACGGCCGGCTACGAGCGACTGCGTGGTCAAATTGCGGCGTGGAGCCATGAGGTGATACAGAGGACCTTGGACCGAGAGAGCGGGCTGGATCGAGATGTCGGCGACGATCTCGGCATCGGCTTCTGAGCGCAGACGGCGTGTTGTGCGCTCGACAACCGTTGCACCCCCAACGGGATTCGAACCCGTGCTGCCGCCTTGAAAGGGCGGTGTCCTAGGCCGCTAGACGATGGGGGCGGGCTGGGTCAGCCTAGTTGTGCCGCCGCCGTCCGCTGGCCGGCAAGCGAGCCCGCGCGGAGTGGGAGCCATGGCGTGTCACCGGTCCTGAACGGTCCACTCCGTGCCCGCCGGCGTGTCGCGCACCTCGACCCCGGCTGCCGCCAAGCGGTCCCGTACGCGGTCGGCCTCGTCGAAGCGCTTCGCCGTCCGGGCGGCGTCGCGCTCGGCCAAGAGTGCCTCCACGTAGGGAGCCACGAGGCTTCGGGGATCACGCGCCCCGAGGAGCCCCAACTGGCCGAGACGAACGACCATCCGGCGCAGAGCCGCGCGTCCCCGATCGGTGGCGTCGGACTGCGTGGTGTCGCGGGCCCACGCGGCGAGCGTCTCCTCCAGCTCGAGGGCCACCCGCGTGGCGGCATCGACATCCGCGTCAACCAGGGACTGCTCGAAGGCGGCCTCGGCACGTCGCACTTCGGAGTGCAGTGCGGTCGCGTCGCCGGACGTACTGGCAGCATCGGCCGAAGCGCCGGCGGGGTGGGCCGCCGCGGGTGCACCTTTCCCCACGTCGAGGCCTACCAGTGCCGCGATGGGCATGGTCTCGCCGGCGGGGAGGACGACCGAGCGCCCTTGCCGGCGGACCGTCACCACCCCTCGGCCGATGACCGACGCGGTGGAGGCGTCGAGATCGAACAGCAGAGCGGTGTGCTCGTCGACGCCGAGGACCCACCCGTTCGGGGGGAGCTGGGACTCCAGTGCGCGCAGGCGGGTCTCGCCGAGGTAGCAGTAGCGCGTGTCGTGGTGGCCGCCCTCGGCGTTGTTGTAGTGGGGAATGACCGCCACGTCGCCGAGGAATCTGATCAGGTCCTGCCCGTCGGCCCACACGACTTCTCCACCCGACTTGTAGATCTCGTAGACCGGGACCGTCCAACGCCCAAGGGTGAGCGCGGCCGCGCTGGCGAAGACCACCGCCCCACCGTGGGTCAGCTTGTCGGAGATCAGCGACGGCACCTCGCTGTCCGACCACTGCCTCAGGGCGTAGGTGGGGCTGCCGGGGCCGGCGAACAGCCAGCCCGCCGAGGCCACCCGCGCCAGGCCGGCCTCCCGTCCGAGCGGATCGAGCGGCTTTCGGGGCCCTTCCGCTGCGGGTTCGAGTCGAGAAAGGCCTGCGACCTCCACCCTTCGCCCCACGCTCTTTGCGAAGTACTCGACGGTCCGGGCGGAGATGTCGTCGGCGTTCTCCTGGAACCCGTACGGCGTGTCGAGCACCACGGCTGGCGAGGCAGGCGACGGCGGTGGGAGCCGGTCGAAGACGAGGCGATGGACCTTGACCATTGTGGGCGCCGTCTCGCCGGAGCCGAGCAACGCGAGCAGCCGGGGAGGTGGCTGAGTCTCAGGCACGGCCGAATGGGCCCCTCACTACCGGCCGGCGCCGAGGGCTTCGACGGCGCACTCCTGCAGGAACCCGAGCAGGTAGTACACCTGATGGTCAACGTCCATCTCCTCGTCCGGCACGTCCTCCTCAGAGACGTCGAGGCGGGTGCCGAGCACCAGGCGCAACGCGTTGATGGCTCGCAGCCAGGCGTCGAGCTGCTCGGCCGTGACGTGCTTGGTACCAGCCGTCGATGCCAGCACCTCGAGCGCCTCGCGGTGGCGGGTGACCAGGTCCTCCTGCATCAGCCGGCGGTACTCCTCCTGGCGTTGCTGGTCGCCCGCCTCGTGGTAGGCCGGCGGGAACAGTCGTTGCATGCCGTCGGCGCCAGGCTCGTCGAGCATCTCGGCGAGCTGCGCCGGGAGCATCTCGAGCAGCTGGCGCTCGGGGGGAGTGAGGTCGATGCGATATCGGCCACCGGCGGTGGCTCTGATCGGGGGGCGGCGCAACACGGCTGTCAGCTGTCGTGTTGCATGGTCGCCCAGAGGCCGTGTTCATGAAGGCGGAACACGTCGACCTCGGCCTTCTCGCGAGGCCCGTGCGACAC
>JBPCRR010000071.1:0-2941 GCA_050996645.1 Acidimicrobiales bacterium
CCCCAGGCCGGTGGGCTGGCTGCGGGTGCGGTGGCCAGCTTCGTGGTGTGGGACGGCTGGCGGGAGTGGGTCGACGAGGAGGGCGCCCGACTCATCGCTCCGGCGAGTGCGCCGCCACCCACCGCCCGCCTCGTCGTTCACGACGGCCAGGTCCTCCTGACCTCCCTCCCGGCTTCCAGACACACGCAGTTGTCGGTTCCGCGGAAGTGATGGCCTCCAAACCGACAAGTACGTGTGTCTGGAAGCGGGAAGCGGGAGGTTCTTCGGACAATGCCGGCACGCGCGGGAGGAACGGCGGCCCATCGGTACCCTGGGCGTGTGACCCCGCCGGCCCAGCTCGACCTCGACCCCGCGGCCGTGCGACGGGCACGAGTGCTGGCTCGGGCGGCCGGTCGTCCCGTGGTCCGCATCGCCCAACAGCACACCACCGTCTCCGTCGAGCGGGCGACGCTGCGCCTGGCCGGACTCTCCGGCGCGGACCACGAGCACGTGCCGTGGGTCAACCACCTCGTCGACGCCGTCCGGAACCAGGTTGGCCTGCAGCACGGCGTGACCACCCCCGTCTGGGACGCCCTGCGTCGCGGGGAGGCTGAAGACCTGCTCACCCTCGCCCAGAAGTCGGCCTCTGGGTCGATCTCGTTCCGCCTCCCGGAAGGCCGTGACCTGGCGGCCTCCCGACGGGCCGCCCGAACGGGCGTCGCCCACGGCATCCGTCGCATCGACCAGCAGCGGGCGCTGCGTGAGCGGCTCATCCGTCGCCACGGCGACCCAGCGCGTACCCCCTGGATCTACCTCATCGTCGCGACCGGCGACATCGACGAGGACATCCCGCAGGCCCAGGCCGCGGCTCGGGAGGGCGCCGACGTCATCGCGGTCATCCGCTCGACCGGGCAGTCGCTGCTCGACTACGTACCCGAAGGAGCCACGCACGAGGGGTATGCCGGCACGTACGCCACGCAGGAGAACTTCCGGCTCATGCGCGCGGCCCTCGACGCGACGAGCAAGGAGGTCGGCCGCTACATCAGGCTGACGAACTACGCGTCCGGACTCTGTATGCCGGAGATCGCCACCCTCGCCGGGCTCGAGCGGCTCGACATGATGCTCAACGACTCGATGTACGGCATCCTCTTCCGGGACATCAACCCCGTCAGAACCTTTGTCGACCAACGCTTCTCGCGACAGATCCATGCCCGCGCCGGCATCATCATCAACACCGGCGAGGACAACTACCTCACCACCGCCGACGCCGTCGAGGCGGCTCACACCGTCACCGTCAGCCAGCTGCTCAACGAGTACTTCGCCAAGGAGGCGGGTCTGCAGGACTGGCAGCTCGGCCTGGGGCACGCCTTCGAGATCGACCCGTCGACCCCCGAGAGCTTCCGGCTGGAGCTGGCCCACGCGATGCTCGCCCGCCAGCTCTTCCCTCGCGCCCCGTTGAAGTGGATGCCGCCGACGAAGCACATGACCGGCGACGTCTTCCGCAGGTACCTCCTCGACGGGTTCTTCAACCTGGTCGGCGCGATGACGGGCCAGGGCATCCTCCTGGTCGGAATGATGACCGAGGCGGTGGTCACGCCGCTCCTGTCAGACCGCGACCTGGCCCTGCAGAACGTCCGGTACGTCCTCGACGCGGCAGGGGGACTGGCCGAGGACTTCCACCCGCCGCGGGACGGGTTGATCCAGACCCGCGCCCGCCAGGTCCTCGCGGAGGCGGTCGAGCTGCTCGAGCGGATCGTGTCAGACAGGTCGACGCACGGCTCGGTCCCCCTGCTTGCCGCGATCGCGGACGGGACCTTCGGCCTGATGAGGCGACCCCCGGACGCTGGCAAGGGACTGGACGGCGTGGTGAGGCGCGCGAAGGGACCAAGCGGGTACGACAACCCCGCCATCACGCTGCTGGAGAGCGGGGCCAGCCGGTGAGGACCACGCCTACCCCTGCAAGCCCGTCCGTCGTGCGGCCCTACGGCGACACCACAGGCGACGGCATGGTGCAGGTCTCGTTCACTTTGCCGATCCCGTATGCCTCCAACCCCAAGCGCGCCGAGGGCGCCGCGTTGCAGCTCGCGCGAAAGATGGGTATGGAGCCGGCTCTCCTCGTGCACGCCAAGGCGATGGGGCCCGACTTCACCTTCTTCGTCGTCTATGGCTCCGTCACCCACGTTGTCGACCTACGCGCCGTCACAGTCGCCCCGCGGGAGTACCCCCTCCTGACCGCCAAGCAGGTCAACCATGCGATCAAGCGGACCCTGCAGCGCAAGCTCGTCGTCGTCGGCGCGTGTATCGGCACCGACGCGCATACGGTTGGCATCGACGCGATTCTCAACATCAAGGGCTTCGCCGGGGATAAGGGGCTGGAGTACTACCGGGAGATCCGCGTGGTCAACCTCGGCGCCCAGGTGCTCGTGCCGGAGCTCGTAGCCCATGCCCGCGACGAGCGCGCCGACGCCGTCCTCGTCAGCCAGGTGGTCACCCAGAAGGACGCCCACATCAACAACACCCGCGAGATGTCGGCCGCCTTTCGGGAGGCCTACCCCGCCGGCCAGGTCCCGCTGCTCGTCGTCGGCGGCCCCCGGTTCGGGGAGGGCTCGCCAGCGGCGCTGGGCGTGGACCGGATCTTCGGGCGCGGAACCACGCCTGGCGAGGTGGCGTCCTACCTCGTGCATGCCCTGGCGCCGGCCACCGTGTAGGCGTCGTGACCAACCCGAGCCAGGGCGCCGAAACGGCGGCCTCCGACCCCCGGGCGGGGACCACGGTCGTCCACCGCCGGTACGTGCCCTACAGCCATGCCCACTACGCCGGCAACCTCGTCGACGGGGCGTACTCGCTTGCGGCCTTCGGAGACGTCGCCACGGAGATGTGCATCCGTACCGACGCCGACGAGGGCCTGTTCGCGTCGTACAGCGACGTCCAGTTCCGCGCACCGGTCCGCGCTGGTGACGTC
>JBPCRR010000126.1:0-2923 GCA_050996645.1 Acidimicrobiales bacterium
AGCAGCTGTTCGACCGACCCTGCTTCGCTTTTGGCAACCGAAGCGGCCCGGGCCGCATCCCACGCCGCCGCGGTCGCCAGCTCGGTGTCCACGAGCATGTCCGCCAAGTGGTGCTTGACCGCCTGGAAGCTGCCGATCGGCCTCCCGAACTGCTCCCGCTGCTTGGCGTAATCGTTCGCCGCGTCGAGACAAGCCGACGCGGCACCCGCCGCCTCGGCCGACGCAAGGGCCCATCCGAGGGCGCGCGCGGTCGACGCCGCGCCTGCCATCCGCCCCGAGGGCTCACCCGCAATCGCGATCCGGGCCAGCGGCCGGGTCCGATCCAAGCTGTCCAGGACCTCCACCTCCAAGCCGGCGGCGCGCTCGAGGATCACCACGTCGGAGCCTTCGACTGCCAGGACCACGTCGGCCCACCCGCCGCCGAGGACGGCCCCGGGGTCGAGTGCGACAGCGCCGTGCCGGCGCCCGGTGGCCAGGTCGGGCAGGTGAGCATGGCGCTGCGCTTCGTCGCCGCAGCGCTCGATCACCGCCGCTGCCCAGACGCTCGGCAGGAACGGTCCAGGGGTGATCGCGCGGCCGAGCTCGTGGACCACCACCGCCAACTCCGCCGCGCCGTAGCCCTGTCCTTCGAGCTCCGCCGGCACCGCCATGCCGAGCCATCCGAGCCCGATGATCTCGTCCCACGCCGCGGGCAGCTTGTCGGCGCCCGAATCGGTGGCTTCCCGGGCCGGGGCGATGCCACCCTGGCGGGTGAGCATCGAGCGGGCGGTGTCGGCGAGGAGGCGGTGGTCTTCGGTGACGGCGAGGCTAATGGCCGCCATGGTACCGAGCAGCCACGATGGCGTCCCGGTGCCAGCCGGGCGGCGCTGCGACGGCGCATCGCGGCGGCGCCCCGCGGTAGGGTCGGCCCGCTCGAGTGAGCGAAGGAGCTCGACCGCCCAGCGAGCTCCGACGATCCAGGAGGTGGACGCGCTGATGGAGGTCAAGGCCGGCTCACGCTGGCGCAGCGCCGTTTGCGACACCGAGGTGATAGTTGTGCGCGCGCCCGGGAGCGGTGTCACGTTGGGCTGCGGTGGCGCGGAGATGGTTCCGCTCGGCACCGAGGCACCGCCGCGGGCGGTGCTCGATCCGGAGCGCTCTGGAGGGACCCAGCTCGGCAAGCGCTACGCCGACGAGGAGGTCGGGGTGGAGCTGCTGTGCACCAAGGCGGGGGCCGGGACCTTGAGCGTCGACGGCAGGGAGCTGTCCTTGAAGCAGGCCAAGCCGCTTCCGTCTTCGGACTGAGCGGGGTTCGACGGATGGACTTCGGGTGGACCGCAGAGGAGAGTGCCTTCAGGGACCTGGTGCGCGACGCGATCCGCCGTCACGGCTCAGCGGATTGGGGCCCGGGCGATTTCGAGCTTTCCACGCCCGAGCTGAAGGAGACCTGCCGGGCCTTCTGCAAGGCGATCGCAGCCGAGGGCTTGCTCACACCCAACTGGCCGGCTGAGTTCGGAGGACGGGACGCCTCGCCCTGGGAGCAGGTGATCCTGAGTGAGGAGATGCACGGCGCGTTCGAGCCACGCGGCTCGCAGTACATGAACGTCAACTGGATCGGTCCAGCCATCATGACCTACGGAAGCCCCGAGCTGCGCCGGCTCCACCTCCCGAAGATCGCGGCCGGCGAGGTGTTCTGGTGCCAGGGGTTCTCCGAGCCAGATGCCGGATCGGACCTGGCTTCGCTGCGCACCTCGGCTGCACGCGATGGCGACTGCTATGTGGTCAACGGACAGAAGATCTGGACTTCGTACGCCCACTGTGCGGACTACTGCTTCCTGCTCGTGCGCACCGACCCCGACGCCGAGGCGCGCCGGGGCATCTCGGTGCTCCTCGTGCCGATGGACCTTCCGGGCATAGAGGTCCGCGACATCCCGAACATCGCCGGCGACCACATCATCCACGAGGTGTTCTTCGACGAGGTGAGGGTGGAGGCGTCCTGCCTGTTGGGGGTGGAGAACGAGGGCTGGCCCATGGTGCTCAGCTCGCTCGCCAATGAACGGATCGGGATCGCGCGCTTCGAACGCTCCGCACGCGCGCTCGACGCAGCCGTGGGCCGCGCGAAGGACTCAGGGGCGTTCGACCCGCGGAACCAGGAGCTCGCCGGGCGTGCGTTCGCCGCGAACGAGGTCGCCCGGATCCTCAACTACGTGGCGGTGCAGGAACGCATCACCGCGCCGCGCGGCACGCGTCCGGCGGCCTCGGTCTCCCGGGTGGCGACCACCGCGGCGGTGCGCCAGAGCGCCGGCGCGGCCTTCGACCTGCTCGGCCAGGCGGTCCTCCTCGACCCCGAGGCCGACGAGCAGTTGGCCTCAGCAGTGACGGTGCCAATCGCCGCGGGCAGCTACGAGATGCAGCTCAACAACGTCGCCCGGTTGTTCCTCGGCCTGCCGAGGGGTTGAGCCAGGTGAACCTCGAGCTGTCCGCCGAGCAGGAGTCCCTCGCGACCTCGCTGCGGACCCTGTTCGCACGCCTGGCCGGCCCCGACCGGGCGCGCCAACCCGACCAGGCCGTGGACGCCGCGCTGCTCGACGCACTGCACGACAGCGGGTTTCTCGACGTCGCATCGACCGAGGGCGGCTCCCTCATCGATGCGCTGCTGGTGGTCGAAGCAGGGGAGGCCGCGTACGCCCGAGCGCCCATTGCCGCCCGCGCTGTGGTGGCGCCCCTCGTCCTCGATTCGCCGCCGCCGGCGATCGGACTGGTGGAGACGGGCGAGGCCTCGTTGGTGCGCTACGCAGGGCTCTGTGATGCCTACCTGGTGCTCGACGGTCCCGACGCGTACCACGTGGGAGCCGACGAGGCCCGGGCGACGCCAACCCCGAGCAGGTGGGGTTACCCGCTCGGGCGGGTCGAGCGAACCGCCGGGCGACGCCTGGCCAAGGGC
>JBPCRR010000159.1:0-5334 GCA_050996645.1 Acidimicrobiales bacterium
CGGTCGAGACGGTCGAAGCCAAGAAGGTACCTGCCAAGAAGGCACCGGCAAAGACGGCACCGGCCAAGAAGGCACCTGCCAAGAAGGCACCGGCCAAGAATGCACCGGCCAAGAAGGCACCGGCCAAGAAGGCACCGGCCAAGAAGGCACCGGCCAAGAAGGCCCGCAAGACAGCCAAGTCGTCCAAGAAGCGCTGAACGGAAAGAGGCACTATGGCATCCATCAAGAAGGCGACAACGGCCCGACGTTCGTCAACACGAAGGTCGGCGCCGGCAGATCCTGCGGCTGAGGCCGTCAAGCAGACGGGCGTCGCGGCTGTAAAGAGGCTGTCGGCAGCGGCTGCGGAGGTCACCGAAGCGGTCGCGAGCTCGCTCGAGTCAACCGCTCGTGCGACCGCCAAGAAGGCTGGTGCCGCGAAGCGGACCGCGCGCAGCGAGGCCGGCAGGGCAGCTACGGCGGCCAAGAAGGCTTCGACCACCGCGAAGCGATCGGCAGCGGCCAAGAATGCGCGGGCCGCCCGTGGCACATCCAAGCGCTCCTCGGGCACAGCTCGGAAGGCGTCGAGCACCGCCAAGCGGGCGGTTTCGGCGGCCAAGAAGTCGTCGCCGGCGAAGAGGGCCGCATCTGCCGCAAAGCGGGTGTCGGCGAGTGCCAAGAAGGCGACCTCCAAACGGACCACCGCGAAGAAGGCCGGGGCGAAGAAGGCTTCGGCGAGGAAGACCGCCGCCAAGAAGGCCACAGTGAAGAAGGCCACCGCGAAGAGAGCCACAGCGAAGAGGACCGCGGCGAAGAAGACCGCGGCGAAGAAGACCACCGCGAAGAGAGCCACAGCGAAGAGGACCGCGGCGAAGAGGACCGCGGCGAAGAAGACCGCGGCGAAGAAGACCACGGCGAAGAGAGCCACAGCGAAGAGGGCCGCGGCGAAGAAGACAACAGCGAAGCGATCCGCCCCGAGGAAGGCGGCTGCGAAGAAGACCACGGCCAAGCGCGCCTCGGCGCGCAAGCGCGCCTGACATCGCCCTGACGTCGAGCCATCGGAGCGTTCCCGCCCGCGTGCGGGGGCGCCCCGGCCGGCCTAGAGGTCGCCGGTCGGTCTAGAGGTCGCTCACAAGTTTGAAGGCCTCGCCGGCCTCCAAGCCCGCAAGACCACCCATCTCCGACATGCGCTGGACCACCGTGCGCCGGAAACGCGCGACTTGGGTTTCGTCGTCGGGGGCTTCGATGTCCATCGTCGAGCGCAGCTGGCTGCGATGAGCCATGAGCGCCGTGATCTTCACGTCGACGAACGGGCTCACGTCCTCGACGTGGTCGGGCTCCTCGGCCTCCCACAGCAGCAGCGCCTGCGGACGGTGGGGCCCCTCCCGCAGTTCCGGAAAGAAGTGTGGGTCCCGAGCGGCGACGATCCCGTCGGTCACCAAGAAGCCGGCGTGACGGTGGTCCGGGTGCAAACGGTAGCGGCGCCAGGGATCGTGGCCGAGGACCACGTTGGGACGGACCTCCCGGATCACCGCCGCCACCTGCCAGCGCTGCCGCACCTCGGATTCCAGCTCGCCATCCGGCCACCGCAGGAAGCTCACACGGCCCTGGCCCCCGACGATGCGGGACGCGTGGAGCTGCTCCTGCTCGCGTGTGGCGACCAGGGCGGCGGCGTCGGACTTCGCGTCCCAGGATCCCTTGGCACCGTCGGTGCAGATCAGGTGGTGCACACGGCAACCACCGGCGGCCCACTTGGCGAGGGTGCCCCCGCAGCCGAACTCGACGTCGTCGGGATGGGCTCCGACCGCCAGCGCAACCGCTGGTGTGGCCAGATCGCGGGAGATCACGAGTCAACCGCCAGCAGATCCGCCGGCAGGTCGTCTGGAAGATCCACGTCCCAGCCAAGAGGTGAGGAGTACACCACGCGGGAAGGCAGTTCGAGCCTCTTCGCCTCCAGGAGGTGGCGCGCGAAGGAGCCTGGGCCGTAGGAGAACGTGAAGCCGCTCCTGGTGGGCAACGCGATCACGTTGGTCCCGTCCCGACGCCGGTCGGGGATGATGGTGATCCCGTCGAAGCGCGGGATCCATTCGAGGTCGGTGGCGAGGGGCAGGTCGCCCGCGGCAACCACCACCATCCGCGCGCCCGCCTCCCCCAAGCGCGCCACTCCCTCCTCGACCGCGCCGTTCAGCCCGCGCCCGGGTTCCCAGATCACCCGGGCCCCCAGCTGTCTGGCCCAGGCCGCCACTTCTGGGTCATCGCAAACGACTGCGACCGGCAGCTTCCCGGCGGAGCGCACAACGCGTTCGGCCATGGTGCGCGCAAGAGCCGATCGCCGGTCAGCCGACAGTGCCGGCGCCAACCGCAGCTTGGCTTGGGCAAATGCCTTCACCGGCACGAGCACGGCAGAGCCGCCGGCTGCTCGCGCTCCGGGGGCGGTCACCTCGCCCATCCTATTGCCAGCGAGGCGGGGAGCCGCTTGACACGCGAGGCGATAGCTTGCTGGGGTGCGGTCGCTCCTCCCGTCCAGCGAACCCGAATTGGACGAGGTGGGCCTAGAGCAGTGGTACGCCGTTTCCGAGGCGAATCACATCCGCGCCAACTTCGTAGCCACCTTGGACGGTGGCGTAGAGATCGGGAGCCGCAGCGCGCCACTGGCCGGAGAAGGCGACCATCGGGCCTTCCAAGCGTTGCGCTGCTTGGCGGACGTGGTGCTGGTCGGGGCGGGAACGGTGAGGGCCGAGAATTACGGCCCGGCGAGACTGAGCGCGGACGCACAGCACAGGCGGGTCAACCGCGGGCAGTCTCGTGTTCCCCCCATAGCGGTGATCACGCGGAGCGCCGCACTCGACCCGGGGTCGAGGTTGTTCGGCGACGAAGGCGGTCCCAAGCCGTTGGTGCTCACTGCCTCGGCGGCGCCGAGCGAGCACCTCCAGGCGCTGGCGCGGGTCGCGGAGGTGGTTGTCTGCGGCGACGACGCGGTCGATGTCGGCACGGCTATCCAAGCCCTCGCCGAGCGCGGGCTCGCCCACGTGCTTTGCGAGGGCGGCCCCACGGTGCTCGGACAGCTGGCGACGCAAGGCTTGCTGGACGAGCTCTGTCTCACCCACAGCCCGCTCCTGGCCGGCCCCGGTCACCACCTGCTCAGCGCCGGCGGGCGCGTCGACACAGGGATCCAGCAACAGCGTTGGCCCGTCCGCTTTCACGCGACCAGAGTCCTTTGGGACGACGGCATGCTGTTGGTGCGTTACGCGGCCGCCACACCGAACACTGACAGGTCGTGGGACGGACCGTGAGGCAGGTCGTGCCCTCCCTCGCCTTCGAGCGCGAGCTGTGGGCAGCGGGGCGCGAGGCGCTCGTAGGCGTGGACGAGGTCGGGCGAGGGGCTTGGGCTGGCCCCCTGATGGTGGGCGCGGCGGTGCTTCCGCGCGACCGGCGGGTCTACAGGGTCCGAGACTCCAAGATGTTGACCGAGCGCCAACGCGAGCATCTTTTCGACCGCGTCGCGCGGTGGTGTCTTGCATGGGCGGTCGGGGAGGCCACCCAGGTCGAGTGTGACGAACTGGGCATGGCTAGCGCGCAGCGCCTGGCCGCTCGGCGCGCTATCGACTCGCTCGGGATCGTCCCTGACGGGGTACTGCTCGACGGCAACTGGGACTTCGTCGGCGGCGCGACTCGGATCGTGAAAGGGGACGCCCGCTGCCTCTCGATCGCCGCGGCCTCTGTGCTGGCAAAGGTCACCCGGGACCGCTACATGCGCAGTGAGGCGCCGCACTACCCGGGTTACGACTTCGACGCCAACAAGGGATATCCGTGCCCGCGTCACAAGATGGCGCTGCAGGCCTACGGCCCGACCGCGATCCACCGTCGGACTTGGGTGTTCATGGAGCACCTGTCGTGGGGGGTCGCTGGGTCGCGAGTCGTGCGCCGCCCAGCCGACCCGTTTCAAGAGGAGCTGCCGGGAATGGTGTAGGAGGCCCCGACCCAGACGGCCAGCTGGCCGTCAACAGAGCCGGCCACCACCGGCGTCGAGCCCACGAAGCCAACCGTTGTCGAGCTTGCCTGCACGTGACCCAGCCACGGCGCCCCCGTGGTGTTGACCCGCCGCCAGCTGATCCCGGCGTCGCCGGACTGCCAGACGGCCACGGCTTGGCCGGTGCGCTCCTCGGCACGTCCGACTGCGGCAGGGTCAGGGAACCCGCTCACCGCCAACCAGTCCGAGCCGTGCACCGCCAGCCCCGTGATCGGGCCTGCTTGGGGGCCAGAGAAGGCTCCAGCGCCCTCACGGGTCCATTGGAGCCCGTCGCCAGAGCGCCACAGCGCCGGGCCGGTCGATCCATCGGCTGCCACGTCCGCTCCGAAGGCGACGAAACCCGCACCGGAACTGACGCAGCCGTTCATCGCTTCGAGCGAACCGGGAGCTGGCGGTGGGGACACCCGGGCTGGACGCCAATGGGTCCCGTCGGAGCTGGTCCACGTCAGGGCGGAGGTGCCTGGACCGGCCTGGTCCCCGACACCCACCGCCACCATCGAAGTCGTCCCGGCACAGACTCCTCGTGCGGCCTCGAAGCCCGCGGGGACGACCTGATCAAGAGGGTTCGCGGGGGTCCAGCTCCCATAATCGGTGGTGGTCCACGCCACCGCCTCGGCGACGGTGTTGCCGGCGTTGGAGCCCGAGACCGGGACGGCTTCGCCGGCGGCGACTGCCTGGTTCCCGAGGCGGGCGACCGCCTCGGCGCGAGAACCCAGAGGTAGGACGACCGCGGCACTGGGGCCCGAGCCTGCCGCTGCCGCCACCAGCTCCGAGGGATGCCAGGAGACGGTGTCGGTGGAGGTCCAGGCTCGGGCGGTGGAGCCGGCGTCCCCCGCCTCGCCCACGGCTGTGGCGGAGCCGGCCGAGGTAGCGACCAAGGGTGCCCACAGGCCCCGGATCACCGCCCCCGCCCACTGGCCCGCCCCGCCCGAGGCTTTCCAGACCCTGCCGTCGGCCGAGCTGAGCACCATCGCAGACGTGGTCGCCGTCCCGAGAGCCTGACCTGGTTGCTCGACGTCTACAGCGAGCAGGAGTCCGCCGGCGTAGCCCACCTCCGCTGTGGGGAGGGCGATGGACCGGGGGGCGCCGAACGCAGCTGGGCTCGCGGTCACCTCGGTCCATCCACCGTTGTTGGTGACAAGCCGCGGCGCTCCCGCGGTGTCGTCGGCCACAACGGTGGTCGCACCGTCGGTCGCAACCAGGTCGGGTCTCCAGCGAGCAGTAGCGGCAGCACCCGGGAGGGGCACCTCCTGCCAGGCGAGGCCGTCGAGCGAGGTCCACATGCGGGCGCTTCCCATTCCGCTCCCCACGGCCACGAGCCCCGCGGG
>JBPCRR010000200.1:0-2925 GCA_050996645.1 Acidimicrobiales bacterium
CGTCTCGGGTGGGAAGTTCGTGAGGGACCCGGCGACGCCGAGCGGGTTCCGCTGCTCGCCGGCGGGGTACTTCCACGAGCCGGGCAGCTGATGACCGCGTGCCGCGCGGGCCAGGAGGCCTGCCGGCGCACCTCGGGAGCTGGCGCGAGCCGGTTCTAACCTGAACGCCGTGGAGGCCGCCAACCCGCGCTGTTCGGATTGGGCGCGCCAGTTGCGTCTCGACCCCGTCGGGTCCATCGGCTCGTACGCGGGCTTCCTGCTGTTGGAGTGGCCGCTGCCCTGGCCGGCCGACTTTGCGGACATACCGGAGCTGGTCGGGATCGTCAGCATGATCGACGGGTCCGGCCTACGGCTCCAAGGCGTCGTCCCCGTGGACGGTCGCCGACGGGCGACCCTCTACTCCTTGCCCACCTCGGGTCCGTTCTCCGGGTATCGGGGCACGACGACGGACTTCGATGCTAAGGATCCTCGGGGTCTGGAGGCGGCGGTAGGGCAGCTGATGGCGGGGGGCGGCCGCGATGTTGGTGGCACGCCGCTGGTGTTGGTCTGTACCCACGGACGGCGCGACACGTGCTGTGGCACGCTCGGGACGGCTCTGACGACGGAGCTTGCGGCCGCCGGTGACGGCGAGGACGGAGTGTGGCGCCGCACCAGCCACACGGGGGGGCACCGCTTTGCCCCCACTGCAATCGTGTTGCCCGAGGGGACCGCGTGGGCCTACGCCGACGCCGAGATGTTGCGGAGGGTGATCGGTCGCCGGGGCGCCCTGGAGCCGCTGCTGGACCGCTACCGCGGCTGTGCAGGGCTCGGGTCGCCGCAGATCCAAGCCCTCGAAAGGGCGGTGCTTGGCGAGGTCGGCTGGGAGTTGCTCGGGCTGCCGCGGCGCGGAGCACACCTCGAAGGCGACGCGGTGCGCCTCGAGGTGTCGTCCCCTGATGGGTCGCTTCGGGCGTGGGAGGCGACCGTCCAGGTGCGCCGTACGCTCTCCCTTCCCGAGTGCCGGGCCCCCGGCGGAACGGGGAAACCCATCGTGGAATGGGGGCTCGGCGAGGTCGTGCGCTCGCGGGTCTGACGCGGGAAAGCGACTTCGACGCGGCCGTCCTGCCGGGAGGGGTGCCAAACCCCGACCAGCTCCGCATGGTTGAACCCCAGGCTCTACAGCCCCTGCGACGCGCCGCCGTCGACCACGACGCGGCTTCCGTTGATGAACCCGGCCTGCGCCGAGCATAGGAACGCCACCACGTTCCCGAAGTCCGCTGGGTCGCCCATCCGCCCGGTGAAGCCCAGCTCCTTCATCCTGTCGGTCGCGTGGGTGCCCGGGCAGGCCAGGTTTAGGGTGACCCTCCGCTCGGCGATGTCGGCTGCCGCTGTCTTGGCCCATCCCCACAGCCCCACGCGCGACAGGTTGGACAAGGCGAGGGTCGGTATGGGCTCGACGACCGACACGCTGGTGATCAAGCAGATCCGGCCCTGACCCGAGGCCACCAGGTGCGTCAGCGCCGCCTGCACCAGGCGCACGGAGGTGGTGAGGTTGGCGTTGACAGCGGCGTTGATCTGGGCGTCGTCGATCTCGAGTGCTCGGCTGGGGGGCGGGCCGCCGGCGTTGGCCACGAGGATGTCGAGGCTTCCGAAGCGTTCGACGGTTTGCGCCACCGCCCGCGCGGGTTCAGTGGGGTCGGTTATGTCCCCGGCGATCGCCAGCACCTCTGCACCGAGCTCGTCGCCGATGCGGGCCGCAGCCCCTTCGAGCGCGGCGCGATCCCGACCGGTGATGGCCACCTTGGCGCCGTCAGCGGCGAGTGCACGAGCCGACGCGAAGCCGAGGCCCTTGGAGGCGGCCGTCACCAGGGCGGCCCGGCCGTCGATACCCAGATCCATGCTCGTTTTCTAGTGCTCCGAGGCCACCCCGCGCGGAACCTCGCCATCAGCCAGCTCGAGGAGGGGCGCCGAGGTCGCGCCACGCCGTGTCAGCGGGTGTGAGCCCCCTTCCACCGTCCACACGCTGCCCTGGTCCCCGAACATCATCACGCGAGCGCCGTCGCTGCACCCGAGCAAGCAGGCGAGGTCCCCGGCCGGCGTGCGGGCGGGACGGTCGGTCAGGACCGACTGCACCCCCCCGGTCCCCCGTCCCTTGACCGGGTAGTCCTCCAACGGCGCTCGCAGCGCCATCCCCGAGCGATGCACCGACAGCACGGAGCTCCCCGCCGCCACGGCTGCGGACACCACCCGGTCCCCGGCGCCCACCCGAACGCCGGCGATGGTGCCCGCCGACGGGGTCGCCACCGGCCGCAGGGCGGCTCCGGTCTCGATCCGCAGGACCTGACCGTGAGCCTTGCCGATCAGGATCTGGTCGTCGGGACCGTGGGCCACGACCGCCACGATCCTGTCGCCTTCGGGTACCCGGCAGCACACGCTCCCGCTGGCGTGGGCCGTCGCGAGGGCGGTCGCCGCCAACCGCTTGACCTGGCCGCCGGCGGTGACGAGCAGGTAGTACTCCTCCTCCCCCTCCTGTTGTCCGCCGGCGAAGGCCGCGACGACCTCGTCGCCGGCGTCGAGGGCAATCATGGGCCGCCCGGCGCCGGAGCGGGCGACGGGCTGGTCGCTCAGGGTCGCCCGGTAGCACTGCCCGCCGGCGCTGAAGACCAGGACCGGCTGGTCGGAACTTCCGGGGACGGCGGCCGCAAGGGAGCGGACGCGCTCGAGCCGCAATGGGCATCGCGACGGAGGGCGACCTCCTCGTGGGGTGACGAGGCCAACCCCGTCGCCGGCGAGCCAGACCCACACATCGTCGGCGGGGACGGTGACCACCTCAACGGCGGCGGCGCGGTCGCGCCTGGAGGTGCCGGGTGCCTGCGCCACGTCTGGGCCAGCGCCGGCGCCCGCGAGGACGGTGCGCCGGGGTTGGCCGTAGTGCCGGCGCACCTC
>JBPCRR010000259.1:0-3107 GCA_050996645.1 Acidimicrobiales bacterium
AGGGGGGCGTTGGGGGTGGCGTCGCCATCCTGCAGGTCGGCCAGTGCCGCCGGCGCCAGGCCGAACTCCGACGGCTCGACGATCGCCGTTTGCGCGCCTGGCTCACCCGCTCGCCACGAAAGCATGGTCGAACGGCCGGTGGTGCTTAGCTCGTCGAGCCCGTCCGCGCCGTAGACGACCACCGCGTGGGTGGCGCCGTTGCCGATCAGCACCCCGGCCATCTTTTCCGCCATGGAGCTGTCGCCCACCCCGACGACCTGGCGGGTCACGCGGCCGGGGTTGGCCAGCGGGCCGAGGAAATTGAAGGCCGTCGGCACGCCGAGCTCTCGCCGGGTGGGGGCGGCGTGGCGCATGGCGGGGTGGAAACGGGGGGCGAAGCAGAAGCCGATGCCGGCTTCCTCGATGCAACGCGCCACGCCCTCGGGCCCGAGGTCTATGACCACCCCCAGGGCCTCGAGCACGTCAGCCGACCCCGCCCGTGACGAAGCTGCCCGGCCGCCGTGCTTGCAGACCGGCACGCCGGCGCCGGCCACCACCAGGGCAGCGATGGTCGACACGTTGATGGTGCCGCTGCGGTCCCCGCCCGTGCCACAGGTGTCGACCATTCGCTCGTGCACCTCCGGGGCCACGGTCACCCTCTCAGCCACCGCGAGCATGGCTCGCACCAGGCCGGTCATCTCCTCGACCGTCTCGCCCTTGCAGCGCAACCCGAATATGAACGCCGCTATCTGAGACGCGGTGGCGTTGCCGTCGAGCACGTCGGCCAGCGCGGCCCCCGCCTCGGCCTCGTCCAGATCCTCGCCGCGGGCCAAGCGGCCGAGCACCCCCGGCCAGCCGCCGACGTCCTCCAGTCTGAGCGCCACCTGGACGCTAGGCGCTGCGCCGGCGCCGGCGAAGCATCCGCCGGCGCTCCCGCTCGGTGGACCCGCCCCAGATGCCATCCTTCTCGCGAGTGCGCAGCGCCCAGTCGAGGCACGCCTCCCGGACCGTGCATCCCGCACAGATCGCCTTGGCGTCGTCGGCCTCTTCCTCCGTGACGGGGTAGAAGATGCCCGGCTCCACGCCGCGACAGGCCGCCTTCGCCCGCCAGCTCGTCATCTGTTTGGTGGATTCCACGGCGTTCCTCGGGGATGAGGCGGGGCGGTTTTGCCGACCCATTGTGCCCCAATGGGGCTCAGGGCCGCAGGTCGCCGAGCAGGCTCTCCCGGGCTCGTTGGGGTAACGGGGCCCGCTCGGAGTAGCTCGGGTGGTTGATGACCACCGAAACCTCCTCGGTGGCGAAGCGCTCGATCTCCGCTGGCGTGAGCTGGAAGCGGATGTAGTGCACCGAGGCCGCCACCTCCTCCCGGGTGAGCCGCTTGGCGTGGTCCTCGTCCACCACGGCGCGCGCGACCTCGGGGTCGTGGGTGCCGACGTGGAGTTCGACCGAACGCTCCACGCCCACCAGCCGAGGCAGCCAGTGCATCAGCTCGTCTTTGGAGCGCAACTCGATGAACAGCGTCGCGGAGAGCTGCCCCGCCTCGGGGACGAGGCGGTTGTAGGTGTCGAGCTCGCCCTGGATGGCCTCGTCGGAGAGCATCCTCTCCGCCCGGGCCATCTCCTGGACCTGGAACCGGATGGTCTCGGCGTTCTCGAACACCAGGGTGATCACCGGCCCAACCGCAACCCGCCGGCATTTCTTCAATTCGATGATGTGTGCCCGGAACTCCTCCCGCTCGCGCTCGTAGGCCCTCAGATCGGCGATGTCATCGAGCGTCAGCTTGCCGCGAGCCACGACTGCCTCATCCCTCCTCCGCGGCAATGCCGTAGGCCCGGGCCAGCAGCTGCAGCGGGTGGACAGGGACCCTGCCGGTCTCCTGGTTGATCGCACTGTTCGCGAGGTGGCAGTCCCCCGCCACGGCTTCGGCGTCTATGGCCTCGATCGCGGCTGCCATCGGGGCCGCGACGCGGCGGGCCAGCTCGTAGTTCTCGCTGCGCATCCCCCACATGCCGTCGATGCCCGAGCACTTGTCCACCACGGTGACCTCGGTGCCGGTCAGGCGCATCAGGTCCCGACTACGCAACCCGATGTTCTGCGCCCGCAGATGGCAGGGGACGTGGTACGCGGTGGTCTCGGGTACGTCCCCGTCGAAGGCGGTGTCGAGCTCGGTGCCGTCGCCCTTGTGCAGCCGCCAGAGGTACTCGCTGGCGTCGAAAGTGTGGTCCGCGACCAACCGGGCTTCGTCGCTCTTCAGGTACTCGGGGTAGTCCCGCTTGAGCACGTAGCCGCACGTGGGTTGGGGGACGACGATGTCATTGCCCGCGCGCACCGACGCCGCGAGCGCCTCGACGTTTCTGGCCGCTTGCTTGGTAAACCGCGCGAACTCGCCGCTGTGCAGCCATGGCGCCCCGCAGCACGCAGCGCCGTCGACCAGGTCGCATCGCACGCCGTTGCGTTCGTAGACCTTTACCAGGTCCTGGCCCACGCCCGGGTCCTGGTACTCGACCAGGCAGGTGGCGAAGACCGCGGCGCGGGCCTGCTCGGGCCGACCCAAGCGGCTGGAGCCGGCCTTACGCCGCTTCTTGAACCAGGTCGAAAACCTTGTCCGCGCGTACGGCGGCAGCACCCGCTCGGACGCGACGCCGACTGTTGCGTCCATGGCTCGGCGCAGCAGTGAGCCGGGTTTGCCGATCGCGGCGTTGGTCAACGGCGCCGTGGCGGTGGCGACCTTCCCCAATAGGTCGGTCCGCCCGAGAGCCTGGGTGGTGAGCTTGCTCTTGAAGCTGCCGTGGTTCTTGTTGCGCACCGCCTCGGCGCGTTGCATGAGGCGGGGGAAGTCGAGCTGCCACTCGTGCGGCGGGATGTAGGGGCACTTGACGTAGCACATCTTGCACTGGAAGCACTCGTCGACGACCTGGTCCTGCTCGGCCTTGGTGAGCTTGGCGGCGTCCTGGTCCTCGTGGTTGTCGACGAAGGCGAAGAGCGTGGGGAAGCTCGTGCAGAGGTTCCAGCACAGGCGGCATCCGTGGCACAGGTCATAGACCCGGGTCAGCTCCTCGCGGAGGTCGCCCTCGTCGAAGTACCGCGGATGCTTCGGGTCGTACGTCACCGTCATTGGGGTCTCCTC
>JBPCRR010000263.1:0-12560 GCA_050996645.1 Acidimicrobiales bacterium
CGGACCCAGCGGCGCAGCGTCTCCGCCGAGCGGATACCGAGCTGCTTGGCGACATCCGGGACCTTGCGGTCCCGCTCGAGCACCTCATCGACCGCCCTACGGCGCAGCTCATCCGAATATGTCTTCGTCCTTCCCATGATCACAGTCTCCTCTCCCGCAGCCTTCCGGCCACGGAATCGGCACTGCATCAAACCCGGGGTGGCTCAACTGCCATTGATCCCCGTGTCGAGATGGTTGAAGAAGACGAGTCAGGCTCCACCGATGACGCCGGCGACGCCTATGTGGCCTTGCTGGGCCGCCTGAGCCACCAGTCGGTGGTGAAGCACTTCGACGCCTACGCCGACATCGACTGGGACGGCCCGGAGTTCGCCATCGACCCCACCGACCGCCGCTGGGAGCTTGACGACGACGACCCGCTCGGTCACTCGGGCTGGTACCAGGACCTGGTTCCGGAGGCGAGGGCGCGCCTGGGCCCGAGTCCCGCTACGCCTACCACGAGGTCATCGAGGAGGCGCAGCACGCGCTGATGTTCCAGGAGTTCGTGAACCCCAGATGAACTGCCTCACGTGGTCTACCCGTCTCGCCTTCAAATCGCTGTTGCTAGCAGTACAATGCATGCATGACGGCAATCACCGTGCGCGAGGTGCCAGATGAGGTACGCGACGTGCTCGCGGCGCGGGCCGCGGCGACCGGGCGGTCTCTCCAGGAGTACCTGAGAAACCAGTTGCTCGAGCTGGCCCGCCGTCCGGACCCTGAGGTCCTCCTCGCTCAGATCCGGGAGCGCAAACACGGTGCGCGAAGCAAGCTGCCCGTCAAGAAGATCCTCAGCCATCTGGCTGCCGAGCGCCGGTGACTCTGGTTGTCGCGGCAGCACTCATCGACACCGGAGCCGACGGGACCTGGGCCGACGGAATACTCGGATCCGACACACTGGTGGCGCCACACCTTCTGCCGGTCGAGGTCGCAAACGTTCTGCGTCGAGCAGCGCTAGCCGGGGACACGTCCGCTGATTCTGCGTCGATCGCTCATGGTGACCTGCTGAAGCTTCGGATCGACCTGTTCGCCTACGAGCCCTTCGCCGCGAGCGTGTGGGAGCTGCGCGACACCACGACTACTTACGACGGGTGGTACGTCGCACTGGCCGAGTCGCTCGACGCTCCGCTGGCGACACATGATCGGCGCCTGGCCAGATCGCCGCGCGCTCGGTGCCGGTTCATGGTGCCAAGCTCGCCCTGAACAGCTCCAGTCCTGGGGCCTGACCCATCACGCCCGGCCGGAGGCATCCACCAGTCTCGGGGGCTCGAGCACCCAGCGATCGACGTCGGCCCACAGGTGCTCGAGGTCGTAGAACTCGCGGGCCTCGCCCAAGAACACGTGGACCACGAAGTCACCGAAGTCCATCAGCACCCAGCGGGCGTCGTCCAGGCCCTCGACGCGCCGAGGCGTCGGGCCGCCGGCAGCCTTGACGTCTTTTTCCACCTCTTCCACGATCGTGCGAACTTGGCGGGCGTTGGCGCCGCTCGTGATGATGAACGCGTCGGTGATCGCCAGAGCCGGCCCCACCGCCAGGACCACCGGGTTGTCCGCCTGTTTTGCCGATGCTGCCCTTACCGCCACGGCGCACCAACGCTGGACCTGCTCCAAGCCGGCGTCTTGGCCGATCACCGGCAGCCAGACTCAAACAAGATGGCGAGACTCAAACAAGATGGGCAGCCTCCGAGGACAGATGGACAAGGGGTGCTATCGACAAGGTCGTACTGGCGCTGAGCCACTGCATGGCCAGCAGCGTCAAGGTGACGACCAGGGCGAGCGCGAGGACCCCGAGCGCCAACATCTCCTGGCGCAGCATCCGGCGGCGTTCCAGTCGGCGCTGACGACGTTCTCCGGTGGGGCTCCTCCCGTGCCGGGAGCGGAGCTCGCTGCGGGCCGTGGTCATCTGTTCTCAGAGTACATACCGCGGGAGCGAAGGAAGCGGATCGCGTCTTCGGGCATCAGGTAATCGAGGGGGCGACCCTCGGCCGCCCGGGTACGCAGGTCCGTGCTGGATATCTCCAGGTTGGGCACGGTCACCTCTTCGACCCGCCATCCGTCCGCCTTCAGCCCGAGCGGCCGTCCCGAGCCTGGGCGGTTGACAACCACCAGAGTCGCTAGGCCCTGGACCTCCTCACGGCGCTCCCAAGTGGCCAAATCTGACGCCACGTCCCATCCGACCACCAAGAAGAGCTCGGCTCCGAGATACCGATCGTGCATCTCGGCGAGCGTGTCAGCGGTGTAGGAGTCGCCTCCCCGGTCGATCTCGAGACGCCCTGCTTCGAGGCCTGGGGCGTCTCCCACTGCCGCCTGGACGAGGTCGAAACGGTCCTCGGCAGACGTGACTGCCCGCGTGCCCGCCTTCTGCCAGGGGACGTTCGCCACCATCATCACCACCCGATCGAGGCGGAGCGCGTCCCTGGCGTTCACGGCGGCCACTAGGTGCCCGACGTGGATCGGATCGAAGGTGCCCCCGAAGATCCCGATTCGCTCGCCCATGGGGACCAGACCCTACGCTGCGCGCTCCACTCCAGGGCGGGCCGCTTTGCCAATCCGTCGCAGATGGGTCACCCTGGGTGGGTGGATCCCCTCGCCACTTCCAGCGCTGCCAGCCCTCCGGGTTGGACACCAAGCAGCTGGCGCGAGCTGCCAGCCGCCCAGCAGCCGGACTGGCCCGATACCCACCTGCTCGAACAGGTGCTCAAGCGCCTCGCCGTTCTCCCTCCACTCGTCTTTGCCGGCGAGGCGCGCGCGCTCGAAACCGGCCTCGCCCAAGTGGCCGCGGGGGAGGCCTTCCTCCTACAGGCGGGGGACTGCGCCGAGTCCTTTCACGACTTCACCGCGGACGTCATACGAGACAAGCTCAAGGTCATCCTCCAAATGGCCGTGGTCCTCACCTACGGCGCCGGCGTGCCGGTGGTCAAGGTTGGCCGGATCGCTGGCCAGTTCGCCAAGCCGCGCACGTCCGACACCGAGGTGGTCAACGGGGTCGCGCTCCCGAGCTTCAGGGGCCACATCGTCAACGACGACGCACCCACCTTGGCGGCGCGCACCCCCGACCCGGCCAGGCTCCTTGCGGCATATCACCAGGCGGCGTCCACGCTGAACCTCTTGCGGGCCTTCACCAAGGGAGGTTTTGCCGACCTATCCGGCGTGCACACCTGGAATCAGCAGTTCGTCGCCACCAGCCGGGAGGGCCAGCGCTACGAAGCCATCGCCGCGGAGATCGACCGGGCTCTCCGGTTCATGCGCGCCTGCGGCATCAACCTCGGCCACGAGGCGTCGCTGCACCAGGTGGACTTCTGGACCAGCCACGAGGCTCTCATCCTCGGCTACGAGGAAGCGATGACGCGCCAGGACTCCCTCACCGGCGACTGGTACGACACGTCTGCCCACCTGCTGTGGGTCGGGGAACGCACCCGTCACGCTGGAGCGCACATCGAGTTCCTCTCGGGCATCTCCAACCCCATCGGGGCCAAGGTCGGGCCAGGGGCCAGCGCGGAAGAGGTCGTCGAGCTCTGCGCGGCCCTCGATCCGGGGCGCCGCCCGGGACGGCTCACGCTCATCAGCCGGATGGGCGCCGCCCAGGTCGCGACAGCGTTGCCGCCGCTGCTGCGGGCGGTGAGGGAGGCCGGCCATCCTGTTGTCTGGGCGTGCGACCCGATGCACGGAAACACCTTCTCAGGTCCCGGTGGCCGCAAGACCCGCCACTTCGACCACGTCATGGCCGAGCTGACCTCGTTCTTCGCCATCTGCCGCCAAGCGGACGTCTGGCCGGGGGGCGTGCACGTGGAGCTGACCGGCGACAACGTGACCGAGTGTCTCGGCGGCGCCGAGGAGATAGTCGAAGATCAGCTCTCGCAGCGCTACACCACCACCTGCGACCCCCGGCTCAACGCCCGCCAGTCCCTCGACCTGGCCTTCCGGGTCGCCGAGCTGCTTCGGTCGGCCTAAGCCCATCCCGGGGCGCCGGCATGCCTCCGCGAAAGAAAAGTTGACCTAGCCGCTCAGGTTTGGTTCACTGGGGATGTGCCGACCCCTCTCAGCGCCCCTCTCACAGCCGCTGTCGAGACCCCCCTTCAGCGCACCAGGCACATGGATCCCGAGTACGCGGCCGACATCGCCAAGTTCGAGCGCCTGCTCGCCGATCACCTCGCAGGGCAGGTCGACGAGGATGCGTTCCGGGTGTTCAGACTCAACAACGGCGTCTACGGCCAGCGCCAGGGCGGTCACAACCAGATGGTGCGCGTCAAGTTCCCCTACGGGTCGGTCAACGCCGACCAGCTCGACCTCCTCGGCGACGTCGCGGACCGCTACAGCAGGGGCTGGGCGCACCTGACGACCCGACAGAACGTGCAGCTGCACTTCGTGCAGCTGGAGCGGGTACCAGAGCTCCTGAAGGACCTCGCCGCTGTGGGCCTCACCACCCGCGAGGCATGTGGCGACACGGTTCGCAACGTGATGGGCTGCCACCTCGCCGGCGCCTGCCCCTTCGAGGTCCTCGACATCAGCCCGTGGGCCGAAGCGACGTTCCGCTACCTGCTCCATCACCCCTATGCCCAGCGCCTTCCCCGGAAGTTCAAGATCAACTTCTCGGGCTGCGCCACCGACTGCGGCCAGGCGATGTTCAACGACGTCGGCGTGGTGGCGGTCGCCAGGCCGCTGCCGGACGGCACCATCGAGCCGGGTTTCCGGGTCTTCATCGTCGGCGGCCTCGGGGCCAACCCCCATCCCGCGCAGGCGTTGGAGGAGTTCACCGCGCGCGAGGACCTTCTGCCGACCATCGAGGCGGTAGTGCGGACCTTCGACCATTACGGGTTCCGCGACAACAAGCTGCGCGCCAGGCTCAAGTGGGTGGTCGACCAGATGGGCATCGACGAGCTACGCGAGCGGGTCAAGAAGGAGCGCAACCTGCTGCTGGCATCGTCGAGCTGGCCCGGGGGAATACCGAGCATCGTCGAGGAGCTCGGCGACGCCCCAGCCGGCGTTGCGACGGGTGTGGCGCCCACCCCGATGGGGGTGCCGGTGACGCTCAAACTGGGCGCAGGCGACTCGTTCCAGAGGTGGGAGACCACCAATGTAATGGTTGGAGTCGCCAAGGGCACCGTGTCGGCCATCGCCTACGCAAAGCTGGGCGACATCACCTCGGCTCAGTTCCGAGCGCTGGCGTCGATCGTGCGCGACCTTGGCATCGACGTCCGGGTGACCAACCGTCAGAACCTCGCGCTTCGGGGCCTGTCCGCCGAGCAGCTCCCCGAGCTCCACCGCCGGCTGGACGAGATTGGCATGGCCGACCCCGGTGCCGAGCTGGCCCGCGACGTGGTGGCCTGCCCAGGTGCGGACACCTGCAATCTGGCGGTGACCCAGAGCCGCGGGCTCGCCGACGACATCAGCAGGGCCCTCGAAGAGGCGGGCCTGGCGGACGTCGGCGGGGTGAGGATCAACATCTCCGGGTGCACCAATAGCTGTGGTCAGCATCACGTCGCCGACATCGGCTTCCAGGGCGCCGAGCGCAGGGCGCACGGCCTCCCGGCGCCGGGCTACCAGATGCTGCTCGGCGGCCACGTCGGCGACACCCAGATCGAGTTCGGCCACCGGGCTCTGCGCCTGCCGGCGAAGGCGGCCGCCGAAGCCACCGTAAGGGTGGTCGGCCGCTTCGCCGAGGAGCGCCAGCCGGGCGAGGCCTTCGCCGGCTGGCTCGAGCGGGTGGGCGGCGCGAAGACCGTCGGCACCGAGTTGAAGGACCTGGACTCCTGGCCCGATCCCGAGGAGCGCCCGGATTATTACATCGACTTCGACGAGACCGGGCCCTACGTGGCCGAGGTGGGCGTCGGCGAATGCGCCGCAGGGTGATGGCCGCTCCTCGCCGGCTGGGGCGGCAGCTATGAGCCTCCTCGAGCTGAGCCGCCACCTCCGGGTGCCGGAGTTGTCGGACGCGGAGCTGGCCGAGATCAGCCGCGGCTTCGAGCACCAGGCGGCAACTGCGGTGATCGAGTGGGCGGTCGAGCAGTTTCACCCCCACCTGTGCCTGACGGCTTCGATGACCGACGCGGTGCTGATCGACCTCGCCGTTAGGGTGGAGCCGTCGATCGAGGTGGTGTTCATCGACACCCGGTACCACTTCCCCGAGACCCTCGAGACGGTGGAAGTCGTCCGGCGACACTACGGTCTCAACCTTCGGGTGCTGACGGTGCCGCCGCAGCCGGTGGAGCTGTGGCAGGCCGATCCCGCCAACTGCTGCTCTGCGGCGAAGGTCGACCAGCTCGACCGGGCGCTGGTGGCGAAGCTGGCCTGGATGAGCGGGCTGCGCCGCGCCGAGTCGCCGACGAGGGCGAGCGCCCCGATAGTTGCGAGGGACCTCAGGGGGCTGGTCAAGGTCAACCCGCTGGCGACGTGGAGCGATCAGGACGTCGCCGGCTACATCGCCGACTACGGCGTGCCGACCAACCCCCTCCTGGCGCGGGCCTACCCGTCAATCGGGTGCTGGCCGTGCACACAGCCAGTGCGCGAGGGCGAGGACCCGAGGTCGGGCAGGTGGTCCGGACAGGACAAGACCGAGTGCGGCCTGCACCTTTGAGAGGTGGGGAAAGACTCGTCGCGCCCACGAGCGATCGGCGGTGTTCCAGCGGTGAAGCGACCCGGGATAAACTGATCCACCGTGTGCCAGCCGGAAATGTCACAGGGCCAACACCTGGCCCGTAGAACCACGGCGCGTTGAGGTCCCGCTCGACGCTCGCCGGTTGGAGCGCGGTGGTCGCCACCATCGCGATCGGCCTGGCCGCCTTCATCTCAGCGCCGGCGCAGGCCACCTCCGGCTCCGGGCTCACGCTCCCTCTTTTGACGACCACCACCGCGCCGCGGCCGACAACGACGGTGCCCCGGGCACCGACCACCACCTCCCCGGCGCACGGCACGACGCCGAAGCAGCCGAGCACCACTGTGGCGCCTGGCAGCAGCGCACCGCCGTCCTCGGGGGTCCCATCCGTGCCCACCGGTGGACCGCCAACGACTGCCCCGCCGGGCCCGGGCCAGCCCGCGCCAGCCGCAGTCGACCCGGGGCCGGTGCTCACCGGCGTCAACGGCGATCTGGCCCAGATCGCCGCCATCGGCACCTATCAACAGGCCCAGGGCGGCCGGATCGTGGCCCAGCAGGCCCTGGCCAAGGCACAGACCCAGCTCGCCTCGCTGGGCCAGGCGGCCCAGACGACGGCTGGACGCCACCGCGAAGCCCAAGCTGCGGTGAGCGATGCCACCAAACGGATGGCCCACCTCGCCGTGGCCGCCTACACCGGTGAGGCGTATGCCGCCCCCGCCGCCGGGCCGGTGACCGCCGATCCCGGCGTGGTGAGCGCACCGCTGGGGCTCAGCGGGGTGCTGGCCCTCGACGCCAACGAGCTGATGAGCGTCTTGGTGAGCCACAACGAGGCATTCCTGGAGCAGTCCCGCCGCGGGCTTCGAGGCGCAGAGCGCGAGCTTGGGGACGCCAGCTCCGCCGTCGACTCTGCACAGGCCGCGGTCGACCAAGCTTCGGCCGCTGTGGCCACCGCCGAGCAGGCGGTGGCCTCCGCCGCGGAGGCCGCGTCGAGCCCCGCCGCCGCTCTGACCAACCAGCTCCTCGCACAGTCCACGGCCACGGCCGGCACGCCTCCCGTGACGGCGCCAGCCGGGCCCAAGAAGCCGGTCAGGGCGGCGAGCGTGTCCCAGGGCGGCCCCGCCTCGCTCAGGGACCTCGGGGTGCTCGGCGCCCCCGTCCTCAGCGCCGCTGAGCTCGCTGGCTGGTTCGCCTCCACCGGCCGTTCCCCGGCCATCACCACCCCGATCCCCCAGCTGGCCGCCGACTACATAGCCGCTAGCGCGCAGACCGGGGCCCGGGGCGACGTCGCGTTCGCGCAATCGGTGGCCGAGACGGGATACTTCTCGTTCCCGAGCGGCGGACAGCTGGCTCCCGGCGACAACAACTTCGCCGGGATCGGGGCGTGTGACAGCTGCAGCCACGGGTGGACCTTTCCCGACGTGGTGACGGGCGTGGCCGCCCAGATGCAGCTCCTCGATGCCTTCGCCTCCCCGAACAAGGTTCCCACGCCGCTGATCGGACCGGTCGGCATCGGCGGGTGTTGCCCGACGTGGATGGCGCTCGCGGGGACGTGGGCGACGAACCCGCAATACGGCGTCGAGATCCTCGGCATCTACAAGCAGATCCTGGACTGGGCCATCCCGGGACGGCTCGCCGCCGCCGGTCTGGCAGGACCCCAAGGGCAGGACCCGAACCTCGCTCCACTGCCGCTCGCCGCGGTCGCAACCCCCGCAGCTGCGGGCTCAGCGCCCTCCTCGTTGATTCCCCTCCCCGCCGCGGCGAGGTGAGCCCGCTCCCGACCTGGGATCAGTAGTCGACCTGGGAGATCCTCGCAAGAACCCAGTCGTAGTCGCCAGACATGACCGGCGCCTTGCAGTACTTGCAGACGCCCTCGAGGTCCAAGTCGAGCGGCGCTCCACAGTTGGGGCACTTGGACGACAAGGTCCCGCCGGCAGCCTTCGTGGTCGCCTTCGACGAGCGCTGGAACGTCCAGTCCTCCTGCCACTCGCCCACCCGCCGGTTGCCCCGGATGACCTTGCCACTCTCGTCATCGACGTCATAGTCGGCGCAAGAAGCCCACACCCGCACCACGATGGTGTCGTAGGTGGTGTCGGAATGCGCGGCAACTATCCGCAGGTCGCCTACAGCGAGATCCTCGAGCACGTTGCGCTTGTGGCTGTTCAGGTAGCCCTCGATCTGGACGCGGTGCTGCTGCCAGAGCCCGTCGGCCATCACCCGCCTGCTCAGGTCAGGCTTGCGCTCGGTCCAGGCTTCCTGGACGACGAAGAAGCCGCGCTGCACCTGCTCGAGGAACGCCTCCTCGTCGAAGCTCGGGTCATGGGCAACGAGGGCCTGCAGTCCCTCGGTTGGTGCGGCGTCGGTCATGGTCGCGGCCGTGGCAGTGCCGGCGAAGACGTCGCCGCGCACCGTGCTTATTGCAGGCTGATCACCACCCGATTGACCCTTTGGCGACCACGCAGCACCCTGGGCTCCCGCCTCGCTCTCCTGGGTCCCCCAGGCGCCCCCGGGGCGTGGCGGCGCGCCTTCCTCGCCGAACCCGCCCGGCCCGCCGAACCCGCCGCTGCCGAAGCCGCCGGAGCGGCGGCGGGACGCGCTGACGAACAGCATCACGATGATGATCAGAACGACGAAGCCGCCGCCGCCGAAGAGCAGCCCCGCGGCGAGCCCGAGCCCCGCCCCGTGAAATCCACCGCCGGTCCCGAATCCACCCCCACCCCCTCCGATGCCTCCCCCGCCGCGGCTGAAACCGTGGCCGCCGCCGGCGCGGGCGAGCACAGTCATCGCCAGCGCGGAGCCGGTCATGGAGCCGGGGCCTCCTGCACCTCGCCGCCGGGTTTTTCGAGCGGTTGACCGCAGCTGGCGCAGAACTTGGCGCCGACGGAGTTCGACTCCTGGCAGTTCGCGCAGACGATGCCCGCCGGCGCCAGCGAGGTCCCGCACGCCGAGCAGAACTTGGACCCCGCCGGGTTCGCCGTCTCGCAGCTCGGGCAGGCGAGGCTGGACTGCGCCCCGGCGCCGCCGACGCCCGTGAACCCCGGGCCGCCGCCCACGAAGCCGGGGCCTGGGGGTGGTGGCGAGCCGGGCTGCTGGGGCGCTGCCGCCTGGCCCCCCAGCCCGACCCCTGCGGCGAGGAAAGCGCCCCCGACCGCTCCTCCACCACCCTTCGCCATGCCCTCGCCGGCGCCAAGTGCCATCTCCCCCGCTGCGTACTGCTGGAACCCGCCGGCGAGGCGGGAGTAGGCCGTGTCCTTTGCGAGGTCCTTCAGCTGGGCCTCGTCCTCGGGTGACAGGTTGATGTCGAAGTTGCCCATGCGGACGATCGCCACGCCGTAGCTCGCCAGCTGCTCGTTGCCGGCCGCGATAATCGCCTTTTCGATGTCGGGGGTGTACGCCGAAAGCCCGAGGATCGGCCAGCCGTTGCGCACGATCTGGACGGTCATGTGAGTCCTCACCACCTTGAGGAGCTGGTCGCTCACCCACCCGGCTATCTGGCCGTTGTCGGTGACGTCAACGGTCCCCACCAGGTTGGTGATCAGCGCCGGCGGATCCTTGACCTGTAGCGAGTAGTCCCCGAAGACCCTGAGGGTCACGATCATGCCGGTTTGGGGGTCCTGCACGTCGTCGATGCGCCCGCCGAAGGTGAACCCGGGGAACTCCCTCGTCCCCACGAAGTACAGCTCGGCCCTGTAGGCGTTGCCGCCCGTGGCGAAGTCGATCACCGCGCCGAGCCCAGGCAGCTCGTCGGCGTCGATCTGGTGGCGGCCCGGGCCCATGGTCTCGACGATCTGGCCGGTGTTGACGAACAGCGCCATCTCGTCGGCGTTGACGATCGCCCGGGTGGTCTTGCGGATGTTGTGGTCCGGCCACTTGAACACGATCTGCTTCTTGCGGTCGTCGGGTACCGCTATGAACTCACGCCCGAGCAGCGCCATGTCCGTGTCTCCTCGCGATGGTGGAAGGACCTTCGGCCCAGGGTAGCCATCAGCAGTGGCGCTGGTGCCGCGAGGGCTCGATTATGACCACGTGAGCGATCCTTCACGGCTTGGCGCCATGCCCAGCGCGCAGCCCGTCGCGCGATAGCTTTTCTCCTCAAGGTCAGCCACCGAGGGGACGAAGACGAGACAGACGGCGCGGCAATCACCCTGGTTGGTCCACACTTCAGGGGCCGCGGCCGTCGTCGCGGTCCTCGCTCTGGCGTCCTCGATGGCGTTCGCCAAAGCCGTCCCGTCGCCCGTCCCCACCCGCGACCAGCGCCCAGGCACCTGTCACCTGGCTGCGGATCCCTACGAGCTGGCTGCCATCGCCAGCGACACCGCTCCGCCGGTGCCCTGCACCCAGCCGCACCAGACCGAGACCATGTGGGTGGCTACGGTCACCGGACCGCTGGCGCAGCCCAGCCGCCGGCCCAACAGCGAGTTGCTGGACCACTTCTTGGCCCCCCTCTGCTCCGACTATCAGAAGGTGCGCGCCTACGTCGGCGCTTCCCCGGAGGACTCGACCTGGGGCATCCAGAGCTGGGTGCGATTTCCCACCGCGGCGGAATGGGCTGCCGGGGATCGAACCATGCTCTGCCAGGGTTCCACCACCCATTACGGCCCAGATGGCCCAACCATCGACCGCTCCATAGGCGGCATCATGGCCACGCGGGCGTCCGCCATGTTCCGACCGTGCCGCGCCCGCGGCGCTCCCGTGAGCTGTGACCAGCCCCATGACTCCGAGGCCACCAGCCCCGACGTCGTTTTCCCGGCGGGGCCATGGCCGGGCGCCGCGATGGCTGCTCAGATGGCGGCGGCCGCCTGTGCTCCGGTGACCGACGCCTATCTGGCGGCCCCGTTGCGCGACCGCCCGGAGTTGGTCAGCCAGCCCGACGGTCCTCGGCAGTCCGACTGGGCCGCGGGCAAGCGCTACGCCGACTGTTGGATCGCCAACGCCAACGGCCTGTTGACAACGGGAACAGTCAGGGGTGGGTTGCGATGACACCCGGCCGGCGCGCCACGGTGGGCGCGGCAGCCGGGGCGGCGGTGGCCTGGACCGCAATCATGCTCCTGCGGCTCTTCGCCGGCGGGGCGGTGGGCATGGGAGACCAAGGGGATAGCCGGCGGCTGCTCTGCCAGCTCGGCGTGCGCTCGACCGCACCCTTCAACGCCGACCGGGCCGCCTACCTCTACCCCACCTGGGTCGCCCATCACTGGTACGGCGAGGCGTGCAGCGGCGATGGCAGCGGAGGGGTGTTCCGATCATCGGAGCTGTGGTTGCTCTCGATGGCCAAGCATCTGACCCCGATCCTTGGACTGCCTGGGGCACTTGACCTGCGGGCGCTCGGGATCATCTGCTCGGTGCTGGTCGGGGTCTGCGTAGGGCTATGGGTCCTCGCCCTTCCCGGAGGGATTGTCACGCGGGTGGGCGTGGCCTCCCTCGTCGGGCTGCTGGTCGCCGATGGCGCGTTCGCGGACACGCTTATTTCTCCGTACAGCGAGCCGGCGGAGCTCATTGGGATCCTGGCCTTGTGCCCCGTGCTGTTGCTGCTGTGGCGTCGGGGGCATACCACGTGGCCGACGCTGGCGGCCGTGGCCGGCGTGGCCACCGTTGTGATCAGCGCCAAGACCCAGGCCGCCGCGCTGGCCCCCGCCATCGTCTTGGCCGTACTGTGGCTGCCCGCCGGCCGGACCGGTACCGGGCCTGAGCCAGCCGCCGGCCGGGCGCGGAAGGCTTTGCTCGCACGGCTACCGGCGTTGTTCGTCACCTTGGCGGTGGGTGGTGCGGCGGCTTACTTCGTCGCGACCGCGTCGCCGGGGCTCACTGAGCAAAACGTGTACGCGTCGGTGTTCGGTGAGATCCTGGTCCACAGCCCGGACCCCGCTGGCGATCTACGCAGCCTCGGTGCCGACCCTCACCTGGTCACTGCGATCGGCAGCAACCCGGAAAGCTCCAATGC
>JBPCRR010000293.1:0-3386 GCA_050996645.1 Acidimicrobiales bacterium
CGCCGCCTCGCGGTGGTGGCGGCGTTCCTTGGCGCCTGGCTGGTTCTGCCTGTGGTTCCCGCGACCCAGGCCGCGCCCGCGGCAGCGAGCTTCGTCGATGCCGGCGGCATCCACGTGGTGGCGGTCAGGCGCCTCGACCAGCGCCAGTACAACATCTCAGTGCTGTCTAGGGCGCTCGGCCGTCCGGTCAACGTGCGGCTGCTGCTGCCGGCGGGGTACGACCCTCGGTCGGCCAGCCGGTACCCGGTGCTGTACCTGTTCCACGGCACCAGCGGGCGGGCATCGGACTGGGTGGACGCCGGCGGCGCGGAGGCCGCCACGGCGGCCTTGCCGCTGATAGTGGTGATGCCCGACGCCGGCTTCGACGGGGACGGCGGCGGCTGGTTTACCAACTGGGTCGACACCGCGACCGCCCTTGGGCCTTCGCAGTGGGAGACCTTCCACGTCGGCCAGCTCGTGTCCTGGGTCGACGCAAACCTGCGCACGGTCGCCGACCGTCATGGCAGGGCGATCGCAGGGTTGTCGCAGGGCGGGTTTGGCTCGACAACCTACGCGGCCCGCCACCCCGACATGTTCGTTTCGGCGGCGTCGTTCTCCGGTGCACCCGACATTGACTACGACCCGGCCGTCGCGCTGGGTGCTACCGCGGTGATCGAAGCGACAGCATTCGGCCTCGACGGCGTGGAGCCCGACGCGATGTTCGGCTCTCGCCTGACCGACGAGATCAACTGGCAGGGCCACGACCCCGCCGACCTGGTCACCAACCTCCGAGCCACGGATGTGTGGGTCTACACCGCCACCGGAGCCCCGGGCCCTTACGATGCCAACGCGAACCTCCCGGCCATGGGCGTCGAGGCCCTGACCCACGCGTCGTCGCTCAGCTTCGCCCAACGAGCGCAGCAGGTGGGCGTGGGGGTCCACCTGCAGGACTACACCTACGGCACCCACTCGTGGCCCTACTGGGCACGGGACCTGCGCCAGTACCTGGGGCACCTGATGGCGACCTTCTCGCACTCGCCGGCGCCGCCGCGAATCGTCTCATACGAGTCGATCGACAAATCTTGGTCGCAGTGGGGATGGTCGGTGGACATTCAGCGATCGTCCGCCCAGGCCTTCAGCGGGCTGACAGCAGCCGGGCCGGCCGGGTTCACGCTGACGGGCACGGGCCACGCTGCGGCCGTCGTGACGCCGCCGTTTTACCGCCCCGGCTCGGTGAAGACCGTGAGGTTGTCGGCCCAAGGCGTCAGCGCCGTCGAAAGGGCGAGGGCCGACTCCCGCGGCAGGCTTCACCTCAGAGTGGCGCTGCCATTCGACGGCGCACTCAGCGGCGTGACCGTCCTGGGCATCCCCCCCGCTGGCGCCGGCGGCCCTGTCGCGGTGACGATCTCACCCTAGGAGAGGCTGTCGCCGGTCATCCGCCCGTGGCAGTGACGTCGCGCAGGAGGTGCGGGACGCCGAGCACCCGCTGCCCTCGAGCAGCTTGAAGCGGTCATCTCGTCCCCATTTCCTGCAAAGAGGTCGGCAGAGCCCGGCCTCATTCAGCCGGCAGCTCCACCTCCACCGTCGCCTTCGCCATCACCGCGGCTTCCTGGTTGGTGAGCTCCACCTCGACCACCGCGAGGTGGTGTCGCCGGCGCTCGACACGGGTGTCAGTGACCTCTCCGCGGATGTAGGTGACGTCGCCGGTGAACGCGGGATTGCGGTACTGGGCGTTGGAGTGGGTGATGAACCCCCACTCTCCTGCCCACCCCGCGACGAAGTCGATGATCCACGCCCCCATCGAGGCCCCGTAGCCGTAGCCGCGGGCCATCCCGACGTGGCGCGCCCAGCGTGGCTGGAGGTGTCCACGGGAGGGCCCGTAGTAGGCGCCATCGGTCAGCTCGGGGTTGACCCGCTCCATTCGGCGGTCACCTTCGAACCCCGCCATCTCCTTGGTGTAGCCGAGCTCCTCGGCCCGGACCGTGGTGGGGCCTTTGAGCGTGGCTCCCCACGTGGTCATCGGGTAGGCGCGCCACTCGGTGGCGAAGCTCGCCAGGCTGTGGGGGCCGAGGACGTTGGTGGCGAGCGCCTGGCCTACCTCGACCGACTCGAACAGGCGCTTGTCGTGAGCGAGGCCCTGCACCTCGTCGATGAAGCCGGCTTTGATCTCCTCGAGCTCGAGCAGCTGCTCGTCGGTCCACTCGGGCTCTCCGGGACCCTCGAAGAGGTGCTTCTCCTTGGCCTGGCGCACCTGGTAGCGGATCGAGGTCGACCGCTGCATGGCGACCCTCTCGCCTCGCTGGTTGATGTAGACGGTGTCGCCGCGCTGGAAGCAGGTGGGGCCGGCGAACTTCGTGTCGGTCACCTTGTAGTCGAACGGCATGCGGTGGCACACGAGCCGGTCACCGGGTTCGACCCGCGGCCCGAAGAACCACCACTCGTCGCCCCCGAAGATCAGATGCGAGTCGGGGATCCTGCCCACCTGCGCCGGCGAGCAGCCGTGGCTCGTGTCGCAGGCAACCGTGAACGACTGAGGGGACACGATCCGCCCGAAGCGGCTCTCGGTCGCCCAGCGGTCGTCGTAGTGGAGCGGGTTGGGGTAATGCATCGCCTGCACCCAACGCCGGATGTCGTTGACCACCACCGGCTCCTTGAGCTCGCCAGGCTCCATGGGAACGCCCATGTAGCGGTCGAGGTCCGACGTGTCGAGGGAGTTGGGGGCTGCGCTCACTTGCTGGGTCCTCCGTTGGTTGCTTGGGCCGCGGCCCTGCTGGCGTAGACCACGATGTTCGACAGGTAATGGCCCGTGGCCCTGTCGAAGGTCCCCCCGCAGGTGACCAGACGAAGCTCGGGACCGGCGGTCGCACCGTACACGCGCTGGCTCGGGAAGGCGTTCTTCGGGTACTGCTCGACGGAGGTCACGAGGAAGCGAACGGTCGCGCAGTCGGCCTCTGTGACCTCTACACCGTCCCCGGGCCGCAGTGTGGGCAGGCGGTAGAACACCGCCGGGCCGGTCGTGGAGTCCACGTGTCCGACTATGACCGCTGCGCCGGGCTGACCGGGGGCGGGGCCGAGGTCGTACCAGGCGGCTTCGTGGGTGCCGGCGTAGGTGAGCGGAGGGACTTGCAGTGTGCGGTCGGGGTTGAGACCGACGCGGACGACGTTGGTAGAGACGCCGATGGCGGGTACCCGCAGAGCCACGGGGGCGACTGCGGCCACGCCAGACCCGGGCGTGGCGCAAGGCGCGTGCGTCGTCGCACCCATCGCGGCGGGAGGACTCGGTTCAGCGGCGATCGCGGGGCGACCTGGCGGCGCGGCCGGGCCTAAGACCGCAGCGGTGCTATGTGCGACCGCGCCGCCGGTGAGGCGCGCGCCTGCACCCGCCGCTCCGCCGGCCAGGGTTCCGC
>JBPCRR010000301.1:0-7055 GCA_050996645.1 Acidimicrobiales bacterium
CATCTACACCGTCGAGCCCCGCGACATGCTCCGCGCCGATCGTGAGGCGGAGGCCGCGGGCCTCGAGATCATCGGCGTCTACCACTCTCACACCCACACCGACGCCTACCCATCACCAAATGACGTCGAGTTTGTCCCCGATCCCGGATGGCACTACGTGGTGGTGTCGCTGCGTGACTGCGAGCCCGTGGCGCGCAGCTACTCGATTGCGGGCGGGAAGATCCAAGAGGAGCCGGTGGTTCTACAATGATGACAAGGCCGGTCGGTTATTGCCGGCACGGCCGCCATCCCACCCAGACTTGTCAGCTCATCAGATTTGGAGAACCCTCGTGCCGGTCGATGTACGTCTTCCCACCGTCTTGCGCCCCGCTGCCGGCGGCCAGCCGACCGTGCGAGCCGAGGGCGCCACAGTGGGCGAGGTCTTCGAGGACCTGGTTCGCCAGCACCCGGGGCTGCGGGAGCAGCTGCTCACCCCCGACGGCGAGCCGCACCGGCACCTGAACGTCTACCTGAACGACGACGACATCCGGTACCTGGGAAAAATGGACGCCAAGGTGGCCGAGAGCGACACCCTGACGCTCATGCCCGCGGTGGCCGGGGGCTGAGGGGACCCACGATGCCACGCTACGAAAGCATCCTCGACCTGATCGGCAACACGCCGATGGTCGACGTGAGCGCGCTGAGCCCGAACCCGCGCGTGGCGATCGTCGCGAAGCTCGAAGGCTGGAACCCCGGCGGTTCGGTGAAGGATCGCGCGGCGAAGGGCATGGTCGAGGAGGCCGAAAAGGACGGAAGCCTGCGACCAGGCCAGCAGATCCTCGAGTCCTCCTCGGGCAACACCGGAATAGCGCTGGCGATGATCGCCAAGGTCAAGGGCTACCCGCTCAAGGTCGTGCTCCCCGAGAACGTGTCGATCGAGCGGCGTCAACTGCTCGAGGCCTGGGGGGCCGAGATCATCGACTCACCGGGCACCGAGGGGTCCAACGGGGCGATGCGCCGGGCCCAGCAGCTCTCCGCTGCGCACCCGGAGTGGTGGTTTCCCTACCAGTCCGCCAACCCGTCCAATCCCAAGGCACACTACGAGGGCACCGGCCCGGAGATCTGGCGAGACTGTCCAGAGATCACCCACTTCGTGGCCGGGCTCGGCACCGCCGGCACCTTGATGGGGGTGGGCCGGTTCTTGAAGGAGCGCAACCCCGCCATCCAGATCTGGGCGGTGCAACCCCCCGCCGGTGAGATGGTCGACGGGCTGAAGAACCTTGATGAGGGGTTCATCCCGCCGGTGTTCACCGACAACGACGGGTTCTCGCTGCTCGATCGCAGCAAGATCGTCGGGCCTCGGGAGTCCATCGAGTGGACCCGCCGCCTCGCCGAGGTGGGCGTCTTCGCCGGCATCTCCTCGGGGGCGATCATGGCCGCCGCGGCCAAGTGCGCCGCCGAGATCGATGAGGGCACGATCGTCACGATCGTCTGCGACGGGGGCTGGAAGTACCTGTCGACGGGGGCGTGGACCGACGACCTCGACGTGGTGACCGAGCGGGCCAAGCGGGTCATCTACTTCTAGCCCCGATGGCCCTGGTGGGGCCGCGCTCGGCGGATGAGAATCGGGGTGTGTTGTTCCGCTGACCTCGTGTCTCTGTGGCGCTCACACCTCAGCGAGCCGGTCACGCTGACGTTGTAGTCCTGCTGCGCACAGCGTTTACTTGGTGGGGCATGACCGCACACCAAGTAGGGTGGTTGCCATGAGCGTGCAGCAGTACCTCGTTTCCGCCTCCGGCCAGATGTCGCTGCCTGCCAGGGTCCGCCACCGGTGGAACCTCGACGAGGGCGGACCCGTGGACGTCATCGACCTGGGCTTCGGGGTACTGACCGTCCCCAGCGGCTCCGGCCGCCGGCTGCTCAACGATCTGCTGCCCCGGGAGGATCACGCCGACTTTGTCCGCACGCTGTCTGACGATGCGGAGCTTGGGACCTCGTGACGATGGTGCTGCTGGACGACCATCTTCTGCGAGACGTCCTGGCCGAAGACGCGCCCGATGAGCTGGCTCGACTACTAGTCGATCACGAGCCCGCCACGACGAACCTGTACCTGTACCGGCTTTGCAGGAGCGTGGTGTCGGCCCGGGGCGGGGCCCTCACGGGCTCGTGGAGTCCCGAACAGCGCCGGGCTCTTGGATCTCGCCTGGTGGCGCTGCCCGACGAGGTCGGTGTGGTCCCGATGCGTCAACTTGGCAGCCGAATGGCAGAGATCGCGGCTGCCCATCGGCTCTCCACGCTCGGCGCAGAGGCCGTCGCTGCGGCGGAGGCCCTTGGCGCCCCACTCTGCGTGTGGGCGGGCGATGACGGCCCAGGCATCCGTGAGGCCATGGCTTCTTTGGGTGGCGACTATCGGCCGTTGGCCCGCTGACACAGGGGTTTCAGGCGCGCATGACAGGCGTTACGTCGAGCGGGGGGGCCAGGGCGGCGGCCCGTACGGCGACGGCAGGCCCAGCTTTCCGGGGTTGAGGATCCCCCGCGGGTCGAGCGTGTCTTTCAACCCAGCCAGCACAGCGTGGGCGCCGCCGAGCGCGCGCCCCATGTGGGCGCCTCGGTTGAGGCCGATCCCGTGGTGGTGGGAGATGGCGCCGCCGCGCGAGAGGACCGCCTCCATCACGGCGTCCCACGCGGCGCGGTAGTACTGCTCTCGGGCGGCGGCGTCGACTCGGCCAGCGAAGGTGAAGTAGAGGCAAGCCCCGCCGGGGTAGGCGTGGGACTGGTGGGCCGAAGCGGCCAGCGTGCCATCGAGCGAGCGCAGCGAGCCGACCGTCGCGGCGTACAGGTCGGGCAACGACGACCACCCGGCCGCCACCTCGACGGTGTCGACCACCAACCCCCCGCGGATGAGCGACTCCAGCGCGTCCACCCGGTTGCGGTGGTCCAGCCAGTGCGCCACCAGCCCGGGGTCGAGGGGCGACGCGCCCCCGCACTCGCCGGCCACTGCGGCCATTGTGGCGCCGACCAGGCCGGCGTCCCCCTCGTCGAGGACGATCAGCGCGCAGCCCTCGGACAGGTCAAAGGTGCGCTTGGACTCCACCGGGTCATAGAGCCGGAGGACTGCAGGAGTGGCTCCGCGTCGAAGCGCCCGCCGGCAGGCGTCCAGGCCGGCGGCGAAGGAGGTGAAGCTCCAAGCCCTCCTCTCCTCGTGCTCGGGTAGGGGGTGCACCCCGAGGGTCGCCTCGGTGATGATCCCGAGCGTTCCTTCCGAGCCCACGAAGAGTTGCGTGAGGTCCGGGCCGGTAGCGGAACGGGGAGCGGTGGTGCCGGTGCGGATTATCCGCCCGTCGGCCAGGGCCACCTCCAACCCGGTGACCATGTCCTCGATCTTGCCGTAGCGGGTGGAGTACTGGCCCGCCGAACGACACGCCAGCCACCCGCCAACCGTCGACAGGCTGATCGACTGCGGCCAGTGGCCGAGGGTGAGGCCGTGGCGGGACCGCAGCTCGGACTCGAAGCGGTCGCCGAAGGTCCCAGCGCGCACGGTGACCGACAGCGACTCGCCATCGACGCTAACGATCCCGCCGAAGCCGGTCGTGTCGAGCGCCACGCCGCCGAAGGCCGGGACGCTGGCGCCACACACGCCGCTTCGGCCGCCGGCGGCGGTGACCGGCACCCCCACTTCATTGCAGACCCGCAGCACCGATGACAGCTCCGACGTGTCAGCTGGGCGCACGACTGCGGCCGGGCGCGCCGGCACCTCCCCCGAGACCGCCCATACGGTCGACAACGGCCACCAGTCCCGTCCAGCCTCCACGCACCCCGCCGGCGCCGTGTCCACCGAAGCCGTCACAGCCCTGAGGTCGGCCAGCACCGAGGCGGCCAGAACCGAAGTGGCCGGCGCCGACGCGAACCGAGAACGGATGTCGGCAGCCGGCGCGTCGAGCTCGATGGGCGGGGTGGGCGTCCCCCCGCCGTCGGAGACACCTGGGGGCAGGCTCACCGCGGTGTGGAGACTGCGGCGGTCGGAAGCCCGGCGGCGCGGCGGTGTTCGTGGACCATGGCCACGAAGTCGTCCACCCCCTGACGCCTGCGGGCCTCGGTCCAGCCCAGCTCGGCGCCCACCAGGCGGGCGACATCGTCGGCGGCGGACGCGCACGCCTCGGCGTCGAGGATCAATGCCCGCGTGCGGCGCGACAGGACGTCGGCGAGCGACACGACCATCTCGTGGCGCGCGGCGAACACCGCCTCGGCCTTCACGTACGGCAGGCCGGGGACGAGCGGCTCGGCCAGGGAAGGGTCGTCGTCGACGAGGCTGGCCACGACGGCCGCCTCCGAGCCGTAGCGGCGCTGGAGGTGGCCGAGGGTCTCCGCAGGCAGGCCGTTGGATCCGGGGTGGCCGTTGGACCGGGGGTGGCCGGTGGATGCGGCGAGGCCGGCGTCCGGGGAGCCGGCGCCCCACAGAGGCAGGCGCTTGGTGGGCGACGAGGGGAACCTGCGGCCTCGAGGACGGCTCTCGGAGGCGATCGAGCGAACCACCTCGTCGACGGTGTCGGCGGCCATGCGCCGGTACGTGGTCAGCTTTCCGCCGGTCACGGTCACCAGGCCGGACGGCGACCGCATCACCCGGTGTCGCCGCGACAGATCGGCGGTGCGCGCGGTCTGGCGGCGAGAACGCCGCCGTGAGTGGCCGTCCCCCCCTCTGATCAAGGGGCGCAGGCCCGCCCACGACCCCGTCACGTCGGCGGCGGTGAGCCCCGCCGAGGTCCAGGCGTTGACGGTTCGCAGTATGTAGTCGACGTCGTCGGGTGTGCACACCGGCTCGTCGAGGGGGCCCTCGTAGTCGGTGTCGGTGGTGCCGAGGTACACGAAGCGCCCTTCGGCTCCCTCGAGTGAGGAGGGACCAGCCGCGGCGTCCCAGGGCACCACAAAGATCGAGCGACGGTCGCCGGGCACGCTCAGCACCGAGGCGAAGTCGCAGGGCAGGCGCGCAGCCGGGACTGTGAGATGGATGCCTTTCGCTGGCCGGATCGAGATGCCGGGATCGGCGCCGATGCCGAGCTTGGCGATCTCCTCGGCCCACACCCCGCCGGCGTCGACCACCACGCGGGCTCGCACGACCGTGCCGTCGGCCAGCAGGGCGCCTCGGACCCGGCCCTCCGCGTCTTCGACGAGGGAGGCAACGGGGCAGTAGTTGGCGACCGCCGCATCGAAGCCGAGAGCGGCGGTGCGCGCCAGAGCGAGCGTCAGCCTGGCGTCGTCGGCCTGGGCGTCCCAGTACAAGAACCCCGCCACGAGATGGTCGACGCGGAGATCCGGGAGGTGCTCGAGCACGGTCCGCTGGTCGATGCGACGATGTCGCTTGCCGATGCGCCACCCGCCGGTGATGTCGTAGAGCCACAGGGCCGTGGAGTAGGCCTTGGCCAAACCCTCCGAGACCACCCCGTCCTTGCCGAACAGAGGTATGAGAAAGGGCAACGGGTGCACCAGGTGCGCCGCGTTGCGTAACAGCCGCTGCCTTTCGGCCAGCGCCTCGTACACCAACCGGTAGTCATGCTGTTGCAGGTAACGCAGGCCACCGTGGATCAGCTTCGACGATCGCGACGACGTTCCCGACGCGAAGTCTGCCGCTTCGACCAAGGCGGTGCGAAGGCCCCGGGCCGCTGCGTCAAGGGCCACTCCGCAGCCGGTCACGCCGCCGCCGACGACCAACAGGTCGAACTCCTCGCCAGCCAGCCGGCGGAGGGCGGTCTCCCGATCGAATCCCGAGGGGCGATCGGTTCCCGACGGGTCGGCCACGCCGCCACCGTACCGGGCGCCGCGCGGCGGGAGCCACTTGTCAACAACTGTTGTTATCTGCTAATCTTTGTAGACAATGAGGTCGCCACCCGAGATGGTGCAGCTGTTCAGGGAGCGGGGGTTGAAGGTGACCCCGCAGCGGGAGTGCATCTTCGCCGTCCTCGACGGCGCCGCCACCCACCCCTCGGCCGAGGCGGTGCACGCGCTCGCGAGCGCGCAGATGCCGTCGCTTTCGCTCAAGACCGTTTACCAGACCCTCAACGACCTGGCCGCGATGGGCGAGCTCCATCAGCTCGACCTCGGCACGGGCTCGAGCCGCTTCGACCCCAACCTCGACCCGCACCATCACCTCGTCTGCACCGCCTGTGGCAAGGTTCGCGACCTGTACGCCGAGGTTCCCCCGACCGAGCTGTCCGACGGCGACCGCCAAGGCTTCGCCATAGCCAGCACCGAGGTGGTCTTCCGGGGCGTCTGTGCCGATTGCCGCCGGCACCCTTTTCCAACCCTATGACCCACCACCAGACCCACCACCAGACATGGAGATGAAATGCCTGACCTGAAGACGACCAAGACCCACGACAACCTGAAGGAGGCGTTCGCCGGCGAGAGCCAGGCCAACCGCCGGTACCTCTACTTTGCTCAGAAGGCCGACGTCGAGGGCTACCCCGACGTGGCGGCTCTGTTCCGCTCGGTAGCCGAGGGCGAAACCGGGCATGCCTTCGGGCACTTCGACTTCCTGGCCGAGGTGGGCGACCCGGTGACCGGCGTCGCCGTCGGTGAGACGGCCGACAACTTGAAGTCGGCGATCGAGGGCGAGACCTACGAGTACACCGAGATGTACCCCGGCTTCGCCAAAACCGCTCGCGAGGAGGGCCTCGACTCCATTGCCGAGTGGTTCGAGACGCTTGCCAAGGCCGAGAAGAGCCACGCCGGCCGCTTCGCCAACGGCCTGGAGCACGTCAGCTAAGGCGTTCGTACGCCCGCCGGCGGGCCATCTCTTTTTGGGGCATGACCGGCGGCGCGTCGCGCCTCGCAGCCAGCAGCAGGGCAAGCACAGAGAGGACCCCCGTGACAGTCACCTACGACCCGACAAACCCGAGCTACTACGACGAGGGCGACCTCCGGGCCGAGTTGAGCCGCGTCTACGACCTCTGCCACGGCTGCCGGCTCTGCGTGTCGCTGTGCCCGTCGTTCCCGACCATGTTCGGCGCGATCGACGCACACGACGGCGCCTTCGAGGAGATGACCTCCGCGGAGCAGGACCAGGTGGTCGAGGAGTGCTA
>JBPCRR010000039.1:0-12162 GCA_050996645.1 Acidimicrobiales bacterium
GCCGGCTGCCGCATCGGTGTGGCCACAGGCCGGGCTTTCAGCTTCACCTACACCGACACCCTTGACGCGCTTCGGGCGGCCGGTGCAGAGGTGGTGGCCTTCGATCCCATGTCCGACGCGACCCTTCCGGAGGGCCTCGGCGGGCTGATCGTCGGCGGGGGTTTCCCCGAGGTCCACGTGGCAGAGCTGTCCCGCAACCGGCGAATGCTCGACGACATCGCCAGGCTGGTCGGCGCCGGCCTGCCGACCTGGGCGGAGTGCGGCGGGCTGATGCTGCTGTGCGGCTCCCTCGACGGCCACGCAATGGCGGGCGTGATCGATGCCGACGCCGAGATGTCAGGGCGCCTGACCCTCGGGTACCGGGAGGTGGTGACGCGGCGGCAGTCGCCGGTGGGAGCCGCCGGGACCGCATTCAGGGGCCACGAGTTCCACTACTCGAGCGTGATTCCGGCAGGTGACGCCCTAGCCCTGCACAGCCGCTGGGGCGACTACCTGGAGGGCTGGGCGTCACCTTCGCTGCTCGCCACCTACGTGCACCACCATCCCGGTGGCGACCCGTCCTTGATCGCGGCCTTCGCTTCGACATGCGCCCGGCACAAGCGGCCTGCCCCATGAAGCCGCGCAGCCGCCTCAGGCAGGCGTGGTCGCGTCGAGCCGGCGTGCTGCGGTGCGGCTCTTCGTCGCCCAGCGCACCTCGGTGGCCCAACCCAGCCGTTCGAACACCCTGATGAGCGCGGCCGACGAGTCGATCTGGCCGGGGTCGACGCCGTGGCGAGCGAGCGTCGGGTAAGCGTGATGGGCGTTGTGCCACGACTCGCCCATGCTGAGAACCGCCAGCGCCCCCACATTCGAGCTGCTGTCGCGGGTACGAAACGGCCTCCGTCCGAACATGTGGGTGACCGAGTTGACACTCCACGTGACGTGGTGCAGGAGGGCCATTCGGACCACACCCGCCCACAGCAGCGCCAACCAAGCGCCGTGCGGCGTGCCGGTGACGGCCCACCCGATCACAAACGGCAGCGCCAGCGATGCCGCGGCCCAGATCGCAGCTGTGTTGGACACCAACCTCAGGTCTCGGTCCGCGAGCAGGTCGGGAATCCACCGTTCGGGCTCAGAGGGGTTCGGCCGGAAGAACCACCCGGCGTGGGCGTGCCAGAGCCCCTTGCACTGAGGCCAGAACCCGGCCCCGCATGCCCACGGTGAGTGGGGGTCGCCCTCCCGGTCGGCGTAGGCGTGATGGCGGCGGTGCTGGGCGACCCAGGTGAACACAGAGCCCTCAACGCCCATGGAGCCCGCAACGGCCAAGGCCACCTTGAGGCCCCGCCGGGCGTGGAAGCTCCCATGGGTCAACAGACGGTGGAAGCCCACCGTCAGCCCGTGCCCGGTGACGGCGTAAAGCGCCGCGCCCAACCCCAGGTCGAACCAGCCCACTCCGTGGTGCCACAGCTCCACGACCGCGAGCACTAGGCCGACCAGGGGGCCAAAGACGAGCAGCGCAGCGCTCGGGCCCTGCCACCTGCTGATCTTGCCCGGCGCGGGCACCTGGGTGCGGACCAAGAGCTGGTCCGCTTGCATCTCCCGCTGTTCTTCCCGCTGACTGAGCATCGCTGTCGACCCCTCGTGTCGTCCAGAGGCGCCACCGGGCTCCCGAGTGACTTTGACACCACGGTAGCCAAACGCTCGCCCCTCTCGCTGCCCGGGCCGGGCGAGTCCCAGGAGCCGGTTGCCCTACGTCATGCCCTACGTGGCGCGCTACGGTCGGCGGAGTGCAAAAGACCAGCGTCTACCTGCCGGAGCGCCTGAAGCTGGCCCTCAGCGCGCGAGCCGCAGCGACCGGCAGGTCGGAGGCGGAGGTGGTCCGCGCCGCGGTCGAGGCCGAGGTGCGCGCCGGGCCTGGGCCTATCGCCGACGCTCCCGAGCGGGCGGTGCCGGGGCGCCTGGTCGGCGTGGGGGTGGGCCCCGGGCACCCCGACCTGCTAACCGTCAGGGCGGTCAACGCTCTGCGACGCGCGAACAGCGTCCTCGCTCCCGCAACCGCCCCCGACGCGGTGGGCAGGGCCGAAGCCGTCGTCCGCCAGGCGCTGCCTGCGCTGGTGATCCATCGGGTGGTTTTTAACATGTCGCCCGACGCCTCGGCCCGCCACGACGCGGTGGAAGCGGTCGCCACGACCCTCGCCGGGCACCTCGAGCGCGGCGAGGAGGTGGCATTCGTGACCCTCGGCGATCCGTTGACGTATTCGACCTTCTCCTCGGTCGCCGCTGCGGTGCGACGGCTCCGGCCCTCGAGCGAAGTGATCCAGGTGCCGGGCATCATGGCGTTCCAGGCCTTGGCAGCCGAGACCGGAACTGTGCTCGCCGACGAGAAGACCCGCCTGGTCGTGCGCACCGCGCTGGAGGGCGAGGACCTGAGCGCGGAGATGGTGGACCCGGACGTGACCCTCGTGGTCTACAAGGGCGGCCGGCGGCTGCCCGAGGTTGCCGCCTCGGCGGCCGCCGCCGGCCGTGGAGAACGGGCTGTCGCCGGCGAGCTGCTGGGGATGCCCGGGGCGCGCGTCGGTCCGCTGCGAGATGTCGCTGCGCACGGTCCCGCCTCGTACCTGGCCACGGTCATCGTCCCGGCCGATCCCACCCACCCGGAGCGTCGGGCACCAGGCTCGCCCCGATGATCTCCTTCGTCGGCGCCGGGCCGGGTGCGACCGACCTGATGACCCTGCGGGGCGCCAGCCGCCTGCGAGAAGCGGACGTGGTCGTCTGGGCGTCGTCCCTGGTGCCCGAGGCGGTGTTGAGTCACTGCGGCAACTCGGCCGAGGTGCACGACTCCTCCACGATGACCCTCGAGGACGTGATCGGGGTATACGAAGGCCGGTCAAACCGGGATCGCATCGTGCGACTGCACTCCGGGGACCCGAGCATCTATGGCGCCATCGGGGAACAGATCGACTGGTGCCTCGGAGCCGGGCGGGATTGGGAGATCGTGCCAGGCGTGTCCTCCGTCTCCGCGGCAGCCGCGGCGATCGGGCGAGAGCTGACCCAGTCCGGCGTTAGCCAGACGGTGATTCTCACCCGCCTGGTAGCGAGGACCAAGGAGTCCATGTCCGAGTGGGAAGACCTCTCGGCAATCGCAGCCCACGGGGCCACCATGGCAGTGTTCCTGTCTGCAGCGCGTCCCGATGAGCTCGCCGCTGAGCTGCTCGGCCCGTCCTCGGGCTACGACGCCTCGACGCCGGCGGCGATCGTGGTGCGTGCAAGCTGGCCCGACGAGGTGGTCGTGCGAACCACGGTCGGGCGCCTGGCGGAGGACCTGAGGTCGACGGGAGCCAGCCTGACGGTCCTGGTGCTGGTCGGCGAGGCGCTGGCGGATGCGCCGGTGGCGAGGCGCAGCCACCTGTACTCACCGGGGTTCACGACCGCTTACCGGCTGCGAAGCGAGAAGGGATCGAGCACCGGGCGCCCTTCGGCACGGCGTCGATGAGCGGGGAGGGCATCGAGCCGCCCATGGCACCGGAGGTCGCCGCCCGCCGGCACGGGCTGCGCCCGGGATGGACCACCGGGACCTGCGCTTCCGCCGCCGCCAAGGCGGCCGCCATCTGGCTGGTCGAAGGCGTGCCTCCCTCGCAGGTCGAGGTCGGCCTGCCGTCGGGAAAGCGGGTCGGGTTCCAAGTCGCTGACATCGATTCCTCGCACCCGTACCGAGCAGGGGTTGTGAAAGACGCTGGGGACGACCCTGACGTCACCCACGGAGCTCATCTCACCGCGGAGGTGGAGTGGATCGGCGAGCCGGCCGCCGACAATCTCCCTGACGACGCTGAGGACTCGTCTGTAGCGCTGCATGCAGGGCCGGGGGTGGGGACCGTGACCCTCCCCGGTCTCGGGCTGCCGGTGGGGGCGCCCGCGATCAACCCGGTGCCGGCGAGGATGATCCGCTCCGCGGTAAGGGAGGTGACGTCACGTCCGCTTCGGGTCACGATCTCGGTCCCCGGCGGCGAAGCCATGGCCGCCAAGACCTCCAACGATCGCCTGGGAATCGTGGGCGGGGTCTCGATCCTCGGCACCACCGGCATAGTCCGCCCTTTCTCCACCGCCTCCTGGCGCGCGAGCGTGGTCCAGCAGATCGACGTCGCTGTGGCCCAGAGCCTCGACCACGTCGTGCTCTCGACTGGAGGCCGCACCGACGCGGCCGCCCAGAGGCTGTTGCCGGACCTGCCCGTCATGTGCTTCGTCGAGGTCGGCGACTTCACCGGCATCGCCCTCCGGCGGGCCGCTGCGGGGGGGGCGAAGGAAGTGACTTTCGTGGGGATGGCCGGCAAGATCACCAAGCTCGCCGCTGGCGTGCTGATGACCCACTACCGGCGCTCGAAGGTCGACGGCGAGCTCCTGGCCGAGGTGGCGTTGGCATGTGGCGCCCCGGCCGCAGTCGTCGAGTCCGCCACCGCTACGGCCACCGCCCGCCATTTCGCCGAAACCTGCATGGCGTCGGGTCACACCGAGGCCCTCGTCGAGCTGTGCCGGCGGGCTGCGCTGGTCTGCTCCTCCTACGTACGCGGCGCGCTCCGTGTCGAGGTCATCATGGTGGACTTCGACGGCGAGGAGGTAATCGCCCGTGGGTGAAGAAGCTGTGCCGATCTCAATAGTGGGCCTCCACGGCGGCGAGAGCTTCGGTGAGGGCGCGCGCATGGCACTGCGCCGGGCCGACCTGCTCCTCGGCCACCGCCGCCAGCTCGACCTGCTTCCCGCCGACCTACCCGGCGACAAGGTCGAGCTGTGGGGCCAGCTCGACACGCTGGTGGAGCTCGCCGCGAAGCGATCCGACGAGGGGTGCTCGGTGTGCATCCTGGCATCTGGTGACCCCGGCTTCTTCGGGCTGGTCCGCATGGCCGCGGATCGCCTGGGCGCCTCCCGCCTCGAGATCCACCCCGCTCCATCAGCGGTCAGCCTGGCCTTCGCCCGGTTGGGGCTCAACTGGGACGACGCGGTGGTCGTGTCGGCCCACGGCAGGCCAATGACGGCGGCGGTCGACGCCGTGCTGCGCCACCCGAAGGTCGCGGTGATGGTCTCGGCCGACCAACCCCCGCAGGCGCTGGGCGAAGAGCTGCGACACGCAGGGAGCGCGCCGCGCCAGGCGGCGGTGTGCTCTCGTCTCGGCGAACCCGACGAGTCGATCTGGCGGGGCGACCTGGAAGGCCTGGCGGGAGGCTCGTGGGACCCGATGTCTGTCGTGGTTCTGCTCGCCCCCCGCGCTGCCGGTGAGGGCGCCATCGCGCCCACGCTGGCATGGGGCCTGCCGGATCAGGAGTTCGACCACCGCGAGGGGATGATCACCAAAGCCGAGGTCCGCGCCGTCGCGCTCGGCAAGCTGGCTCTGCCGCCGGCGGGGGTGTTGTGGGACGTGGGCGCGGGCGCGGGCTCGGTGGCCGTCGAGTGCGCGCGATTGGCTCCGGGGCTCAGCGTGTACGCCATCGAACGGCGGGCCGACGATCTCCAGCGGCTCGAGGCCAACGCCCGCGGCACTGCGATCACGCCGGTGCTCGGCGAGGCGCCGCGCGCGCTCGCCGCCCTGCCAGATCCCGACAGGGTCTTCGTAGGCGGCGGGGGACTCGAGGTCCTCGACGCAGTGCTGGAGCGCCTTCGCCCTGGCGGTGTGGTCGTCGCCGCGTATGCGGCGATGTCTCGCGCGGAGGCCGCCGGGCGCCGGCTCGGCCAGCTGGTGCAGATCACCGTCAACCACGCGGCACCCATCGGGCGCGACGCAACTCTGCGCCTGCAAGCCGCGAACCCGGTGTTCGTCGCCTGGGGCCCGGAACATCACCGGTCATGAACGGTCGCGTCGCCACCTGTTGGCTGACCTCCTCGGGTGAGGCGCTCGCCAAGCGGCTGCCCTGCGAGAGCCATGGCGGGGACCTCCTCGCGACGGTTCGCCGGCTGTGGCCCGAGGTAGACGGCCTGGTCCTGGTGTGCGCTACCGGAATCGCGGTCCGCGCCATAGCCCCGCTCCTCGCAGCCGGAAGCTCCAAGAAGGCCACGCCGGCGGTCGTGTCCGTCGACGACACCGGCCGATGGGCCATCTGCCTGAGCGGCGGTCACAGCAGGGGCGGCAACCAGCTCAGCCGGGACGTGGCGGCGTTGATCGGCGCCGAAGCCGTGATCACCACCGCCACCGACGGCGCCGGGATGGCGGGCCTCGACACCCTGTCCGGCTTCCAGGCAGATGGCGACATCGCAGCGGTCACGCGCGCCTGGCTCGACGGACGGCCACCGCAGGTCGTGGTCGACGACGCCTTGGGGGACTGGCCGCTGCCGCCGGCGTTGCGGGAGCTGGCCGGCGATCGCCCGGTCAGCGCCGGCCCAGTCAGCGACGGCCCAGTCAACGACCGCAGGGTGACCGTCACCGACTCCGCGCACCACCCCGCCAAAGGCGAGGTGGTGCTCCGACCGGCGAGCCTCGTCATCGGCGTCGGGTCCAGCGCAAGCGCAGACGTCGCCCGCCTGGAGGCGCTGGCACTCGCAGCGCTGGAAAAGGCGGCCTTGCATCCCGGCGCGATCGGGGCTGTGGCCACCATCGACCTCAAGGCGGAGGAGCCGGCCGTCCTCGCCCTGGCGGCGTCGCTGGGCGTGGCGATCCAGACCTTCCCGGCGTCGGTGCTCGGCCGAATCGAAGTCCCCCACCCGAGCGCGGTCGTAGCCGGGGCGGTCGGCACGCCCTCGGTGGCCGAGGCTGCGGCCCTGGCGGCATCGGGCCCCGGCGGCGCGCTAGCCGTCGACAAGGTGACCAGCGCGGACTCGACTGTGGCGATCGCCCGCCGCAAGGCCCCCGCTGGCCGGCTCGCGGTCGTCGGCCTGGGGCCTGGCAGCGCCGCGCACCGCACGGCCGGCGCCGCGGCTGCGGTCCGCCACGCCACAGTCGTGATCGGCTATGCGCCTTATCTGGACCTAGCGTCTGATCTCCTCGAGCCCCACCAGGAGGTGCTGCGCTACCCAATCGGCGCCGAGGTCCAGCGCTGCGAGGAAGCGCTGCGGCGCGCGGCGGCGGGCGAGGCCGTTGCCCTGGTGTGCTCCGGCGACGCCGGGGTGTACGCGATGGCCTCGCTGGTGCTGGAGCTGGCGCCGCTTGCGGGCAACCCCCAGGTCACGGTCGTTGCGGGGGTGACCGCTGCCTCGGCCGCAGCCGCGGTCCTGGGTGCCCCGCTAGCCCATGACCACGCGGCGATCTCGTTGTCGGACCTGCTGACGCCGTGGTCGGTGATCGCAGCGCGCGTGGAAGCCGCGGGTCGCGGGGACTTCGTGGTGTCGTTATACAACCCGCGTTCAGCGCGCCGGACGCGGCAGCTCGCCGAGGCGCTGAGGATCCTGCGTCAACACCGCTCGGCCGACACCCCTGCCGCCATCGTCACCAGCGCAGGACGCGCCGGCCAGAAAGTCGTGCGAACGACCCTCGGCACGCTCGACCCCGAGCAGGTCGGGATGCTCTCCCTGGTCGTGGTCGGCTGCTCGGCGACGCGCTGGATCGGCGCGTCGATGGTGACCCCTCGGGGCTACCAGCTGTGACCGTCACCATCTCGGATCGCTGCACCGCTTGCGGTGCCTGCGTCCTCACGTGTCCGGAGCTGGCCCTCTCCCCGGCACCCAAGCGACCCGCGGTTGCAGACGTCCGCTGCACCGACTGCCTCGCCTGCGTGGAGGTGTGCCCGACCGACGCCATCAGCCTGGTGGGCACCGGCGTCTTTTCCCAACCGCCGGTTGGACGGCGATGAACCCGGTGCACCCAATCGAGGCCGATAGTTACCGCATCCTCGCCTCCAGGATCGATCTCAGCCGCTGGGCCCCCGGCGACCGGGACGTGGTCGCACGAATGGTCCACGCCACCGCCGACGAGTCGTTCGCAACCACGGCCCTGGTTGGTCATGAAGCCGTCGTCTCGGCCGTCGCCGCGCTGCGCGATGGCGCCGTGGTGGTCTGCGACGCGCGCATGGTCCTCGCCGGCATCACCTCGGTTCAGCGCGCGCTGTGCCTGCTCGACGAGGTGCCTGTTGCTCCCCCCGCCAGCACCCGCTCCGCCGCCGCCATCCGCTTGGCCGCCCGCCGCCACCCCGAGGGCGCTGTGTGGGTCGTCGGCAACGCGCCGACCGCCTTGGCCGAGCTGGTCGCGATCCACGGCGCCGGCGAGCTGAGCCCAGCGGCGATCATCGGCCTGCCGGTCGGCTACGTCGGCGCAGCGGAGGCGAAGGAAGACCTCTGGAGCTCTGCCTTGCAGCCCGTGTCCATTACCAACACCGGGCCCCGCGGCGGTAGCGCCGTGGCCGCCGCCGCCCTGAACGCCATCCACCGCCTCGCCGTCGACCAATGAGTCAGGCGCCGCCCAGGTAGGCCTCCCGCACCGCGGGATCATGCAGCAGCTCCGCCGCCGGCGCCTCGCGCACCACCTTGCCGATCTCGAGCACGTAGGCCCGATGCGCCAGCGAAAGCGCCTGCACCGCGTTCTGCTCCACCACCAACACGGTGGTGCCCTGCTCGTTGATCTCCTTGATGATCGAGCAGATCTGGCTGACGAGCTTGGGGGCCAGTCCCATCGACGGTTCGTCGAGCAACAGCACCTGTGGCCGCGCCATCAGGGCCCGGGCGATGGCCAGCATCTGCTGCTCGCCACCCGACAGGGTGCCTCCGACCTGGCGGCGGCGTTCGGCGAGGCGGGGGAACAGGCCATAGACCCTCTCGTAGTCCAGGGCCAGCTTGTCCCGCCGGTTGTAGGCCCCCATCTCGAGGTTCTCCGCCACTGTCATCCCGGGGAAGATCCCCCGGCCCTCTGGTGCCTGGCAGAGACCGAGCCCGACCCGCTTGTGGCCTGGCATCCCGGTGATGTCGCGGCCGTCGAAGAGTATGCGGCCCACTTTGACGGGGCGAACCCCCGAAATGGTCTTAAGCGTCGTGGTCTTGCCGGCGCCGTTGGCCCCTATCAACGCCACGATCTCCCCCCTACCCACGGCTATCGACACGCCCTTGAGCGCTTGCACCTGGCCGTAGAACACCTCCACGTCCTGCAGCTCCAACAGCGTGACGCCGTCGGCCGCCCCCGCCGGCCGGTCAGCCATCCTCGGGCGCTCCGAGGTAGGCCTCTATCACCGCCGGATCGGACTGCACCTCACGTGGCCGCCCCTCCGCGATCTTGCGGCCGAAGTCGAGCACGGCCACGCGGTCGCTGATGCCCATCACCAAGCCCATGTCGTGCTCGATGAGCAGCACCGTCACGCCCCTCTCGCGGGTGGCCCTGATCAGCGCCTGGAGGCTCTCCTTCTCGGCAGGGTTCATCCCGGCGGCGGGCTCGTCGAGCAGCAGGAGCGTCGGCTGGGTGCCGAGGGCCCGTGCGATCTCCAGCCGGCGCTGGTCCCCGTAGGGCAGGTTGCGCGCCGCCTCTTGCGCCGCATTCGCAATGCCGACGAACTCCAAGAGCTCGAGGGCCTTGGCGCGGCCCTCCCGTTCCTCACGGCGGTGCCGCGGAAGGCCGAGTATTGCACCGGGAATCCCCGTGCGGTGACGTGCGTCGACGCCCACCATCACGTTCTCCAGGGCGCTCATCTCGGGAAAGAGCCGGATGTTCTGGAACGTCCTGGCCACTCCGCGCTGGGTGATCTTGTGGGGCTTGAGCCCGACGAGGGAGGAGCCGCCCAAGCTGATCTCGCCCGCCGTGGGGTGGTACACGCCGGTGACCAGGTTGAAGGTGCTGGTCTTGCCGGCGCCGTTGGGCCCGATGAGGGCAAAGATCTCACCCTTGGTCACCACCAGGTCCAGTTCGGAGATCGCCACGACGCCGCCGAAGTGGATGCTGAGCCCTGCCAACTGGAGTAGCGGGGTCGACACCGAACGCAGATCTGGCCGAGACGCCGCCGCCAGCGCCTGCTCCGGCCCACCCGCCTCGCAGGTGGGTACCGCCCCTGACTCGTGCGCCTCGCCTGCCAGGCTCAATGCTCCCCCTCCGCCGCCGGCGGCAGGAGGGCGGCGTTCATGCCGCCGCCGCCGACATCTGCCATCTCGGCCCGCCGGCGCCGGGACGGCAGGATCCCCTCCGGGCGCAGGATCATCATGGCCACGAGGGCCGCGCCGAAGATCATGATCCGGTAGTCGGCGAACCACCGCAGCCTCTCGGGGAGCCACGCCACGAGGAACGCCCCGAGGATCACGCCAGTCAGGTTGCCCGAGCCGCCGAGCACCACCGAAGCCAGGATGATGATCGAGATCGAATAGGTGAAGTTACCCGGGGTGATGAACGTCGGCTTCGAGGCGTACATAACCCCCGCCACCCCGCCAATCGCGGCCCCCGCGGAGAACGCCCAGAGCCGGAAGCGGTAGGTGGGCACGCCCATCAGCTCGGCCACGTCCTCGTCCTCCCGGATGGCCACCCACGCGCGCCCGATCCGGCTGCGCTCCAGCCGTCGGACACCGAAGATGACCAGGAAGATGAGGGCCAGGACCAGGTAGTAGTAGGGCCGCGCATCCCGAACTCCGTAGCTGAACGCCTTCAGGTGGCCGATCGAGGGGGGATGTGGGATCGACGTGATCCCCTGCGGTCCCCCGTCGAAGGTGAAGTTGTTGGCCGCGACGGAGATGATCTGACCGAACCCGAGCGTCACGATCGCCAGGTAGTCGCCCCGCAGGCGCAGCGTCGGAGCCCCGAGGAGGATACCCGCGAACGCCGCCAGGACGACTGCTGAAGGCAGGATGAACCAGAAGTTCCAGTGCTGGCGGGTCGCCAGCAGCCCGAGCGCGTAGGCCCCGACGGCGAAGAACGCCACGTACCCCAAGTCGAGCATCCCGGCCAGACCCACCACGATGTTGAGGCCCACGGCGAGGAGGACGTAGATCCCTATCGGGTTGAACAGGATCGTCTTCCAGTCGCTTTGGGGAGCCATCACGGAGGCGACGCTCGACGATGGCACCAGCACCGCGAGAACAAAGAAGGCAGCGATGACGATCCCGAAGCGAGCGGGAGTGGGAAGCCGCTGCCACCCGTTGGAGGCCTGGCGTCCGATGCGGCCCCGCTCCCGCTGGCGCCAGCGCTGCTGGAGGTCGACCGCAGTCATACCCGCGTCCGCGAGAGGGACTCGCCGAGCAGGCCGGTGGGGCGAAACACCAGCACAGCGACCAGCACCACGAATACGACCGGGTCCCGCCACTGCGAGCCGAAGATGCTCGCTCCGTAGAGCTCCAGCAGACCGATCACCACGCCGCCCACCAGGGCGCCGCGGATGTTGCCGATCCCGCCGAGAACAGCGGCGGTGAAGGCCTTGATGCCCGGTAGGAAGCCAATGTCGAAGCGGGTCTGCTCGATGCGCACCCCCCACAACATGGCGGCGACGCCCGCCATGAGGCCGCCGAGCAGAAAGGTGTAAAGGATGGTGCGGTCGATGTTGACACCCATCAAGGTGGCGGTCTCGGGGTCCTGGGCCACCGCCCGGATGCCTCTGCCAAGCTTGGTCTTTGCCACTGTGCGCTCCAAGGCGACCATCATCGTCAGGGCCCCGAGAACCACCAGCACCTCGTCGTTGCTGACCACCCCGCTTCCAATGTGGAACCACACCACGCGGTGCAAGACACGGGGAAAGTTCGAGTAGTTGCGCGAGTACCACTTGCCAAACGCCTCTTGCAGGAAGAACGAGGCGCCTATCGCCGAGATGAGCGCGGCGAGACGGCTGGCGCCACGGCGGCGAAGCGGCCGGTAGGCGACCCTCTCGATCACCAGGGCTGTGAGACCCGAGCCGGCCATCGCGACCACCAGGCATCCCACCAGAACCGCGAGGAGGGCGGCTCCGTGCTGGGGACCGTGGACGCCGAGGTCGTGCAGGAGGAACAGGCTCGAGAAGGTGCCCACCATGAACACCTCGCTGTGGGCGAAGTTGATGAGCTTGAGCACGCCGTAAACCATGGTGTAGCCCAGCGCGAACAGGGCATAGATGCTGCCCAGGGTCAAGCCGTCGATGGTGGACGGCCAAAACTCCACCAGGAAACTGTGCAGGTGCAAGCGTCCCTCCCAGGCGTGGCCCGTTCATCAACCCCCGAACGGGAATTCCTCAGCCGCTACCCACCAGGAGCGGGGGGGGGTCCCCCCCCCCCTCCCTGTCCCGTGCGCATCTTCGCTGTTTGTTTTCGCTGTCCTCGGATTCGGCCCCCAGAACA
>JBPCRR010000402.1:0-2648 GCA_050996645.1 Acidimicrobiales bacterium
GGGCCGAGCTGCTGCCATTCGAGGGTTAGGAGCCGATGGCGTTGCAGATCCCTGAACGCCCCGTAGTCCGAGATCACGTCGAAGCGATAGTCACAGCGTTCGAACGCCCGCCCCGGGCGGTGACGGCGATTGGCCCGCTCCCCCACGTAGCGCCTCATCACCTCGAGGCGCTCAGCGGTGCTGAGGCGGTTCGCCCGCTCTCTCAGATCAACCTCGGAGCGGTCGGTGAAGGGGTAGAGCATGGCAGCGACCATCTTCAGCTCCGCCTCGGGGTCCCAGTCGACCAGGTCGACCTGCGGGTCGCCGCCGGAAACGGCCTCCCCAGTCCAGCCCTCGCCCTGGTCGAACATCGATCCGGCAAGCTCCTGCATCCTCGTATGGTTGGCTTCTAGGTACTCCGACCACGCCAACCCCCGGTCCTCAACGTCGACCCGCTTCACCCAAGAAGGTATGACCTTGCGCAACTCGGTGAGGATGAGCTCTCCATAGGCTTGAGCCTCAGGTAGAGGGTTAGAGCGCATCCTTAGCAGAAGTGCCTCGTAGGCCTGGCCGCTGGCGTAGATTCCAAGGTTCGATGTGGCCGATGCCGGCAGCATGCCCCGCAGCGCGTCGAAGGCCTTCGCCCGGATCGACTGGCGCCAGGCAAAGTCGGGGTCTTCGGGGGTCTTCGGGTGCCGGGAAGCGAACCAGCCCTGCAACACTGGGAGCAGCTCGGCGTAGGCATCGAAGATGCGATCCATGTCGCCGACGTATCGGGCGCCGAGGACAGAATCGAGGATGTCGGGGTCCCGGTGGTACCTGTAGCGACCGTTGGAGAGCCGCAGGTCGTAGGCGACGTAGCGGGTGGACTTCTCCATGTAGGACATAAGCCGCCCCCACTCGAGCACCTTCGTGAGCAGGTTGGACGCCTGCTCACACGCCAGGTGGACCCCGCCGAGCTGGGCAACTGAGTCATCGCCGTACTCGAAGAAGATCCGGTCGTAGAGCTGCTCGGCGCGCGCCAGGCCCACCGTGGCGTCGACGGTGTGGTCCCCGCTTATGTCGAGGTCCCCCACGAACTCGTCCAAGAAGAGCCGCCTGAGGCTCTTGGCGGAGCGGGAGTAGCGGGCGAACAGCGCGCCCTTTACGACCTCTGGGAGGTTGACCAACGCGAACACGGGACCCTCGAGGTTGGTGAAATACCGCCGCAGGACCTCCGCCTCGTCATCGGTCCACTCCTCAACGGCGTACAGGTCCATGGCTGAGGCAGCCTACGGTGACACCCTGGGTCGTTGGGGGATGCGGCCGGCACCGTCGCCTGGGTGGTTCGCGAGCGCTGAATGGGCCATGGCGCGGCATGTGAGCCGGTCGGCGGAGCGGCTCAGGTGGTCGCCTCAGGTGCTCAGCACAGACGAGGCGGCCACCACGCCGCGAAACAGCCTGTCGGCGGCCTCCCTGGCCGCGTGGGAGGTCTCCGAGCGCTCGGCCAGGTCGGCGATCTGGCGCAGCAGGTCGATCAGCTGCTTGACGTTGCGCACAAAATCCCCGCCCGAGATGTCCTCCTCCTCGATCACCTGGGCCAGCTCCTCGCCGTCCCCCCAGGCGAAAGCCAACCCCAAAAAGCCCGGTTCGGGTCGCCTCGTGAGGGGTAGGCCGGCCTCCTCCTCGGTGTGTTGGAGCTCGACGGCCAGCCGCTCGATCGCCGGCCAGCGCTGCCTCAACCGAGCGCTCGGGTACCACGCGCCCGGCTCGGCCTGGCCCCGCGGCTCGTAGGTGAACACCGACACCAGGGCAGCCATCTCCGCCGGGGCGAGGCCGTCGAGCAAACCCCGACCGAGGCACTCCGTGATCAACAAGTCGGCCTCGTGGTACAGCCGCGCCAGCAGGTGACCCGGGCCGGTGAGAGACCATCCGTCCACGTAGCCCCACGTCTCGAGGACCCGCAGCACCCTGTCGAACTGCCGGGCCAGCGACTCGGTGCGTCCCTTTACCCTCCGTTTGAGGCGTTCAGCGTCCCGCTCGAGGCGGTCGGCGCGGTCGAGGGCCCTCAGGTGGGCGCGCGCGTCGGGACAGCCCGCCACCGGGTGCCTGGCCGCGGCCGAGGCTTGTGCCAAGGCGGCCTCGCCACGGAGGTGCCGCCGCGAAGCCCCGGTCCGCTGTCCCGCCCTCGCCGCGCTCGGGCTGCCGCCACGGTCAGGCGCGATCCGCGCCGCGACCAGCGCCGAGGCCACCTGGCGCTGAAAGCCGCCGTTGGTTGGGGCGAAGGGCACCGGTAGCTCCAGCTTGCCGACCGGCTCGGGCGGGGCGCTGAAGTCCCGGGGGCCGAGTGACAGCAGCCGCCGCTCGGGAGTGATGGCCCGAAGCCGCACGTCGCCGCCACGGCGGCGGGCGGTCGACAGAACCGCGACCCGCCCTCCCCCGCCGCCAGCGACCACGAGCACGTCACCGGGCTTGATCTTCCACAGCGCCGCCTGGACCTCTGCCGTCATGGACGGACGCTGTCGCGCCGACTCCTCGCTGGCGCGGAGCATGCGGCGGTATTCCGCCGTCTCGCCGCGCTCGCAGAGAGCCGACTCCCGCGACTCAGCGAGCGTCGCCATGATCCGCTCCAGCTGCGCCTCCAGGCGCACCACGTCGCTGTCCGCACGGTACTGGGCGAACGACAGGTT
>JBPCRR010000003.1:0-5036 GCA_050996645.1 Acidimicrobiales bacterium
CGACCGCGGCAAGATCCGCGCCCGGCGCGTCAGCGGCAATTGCGCCCAGCACCAGCGCGACGTCCAGGTCGCCATCAAGACAGCACGGGAGTTGGCTCTGCTGCCCTACACCCAGCGGACCGTCAGCGAGCGTGGACCCGGCCGCGGCGGTCCCCGGGGGCCGGGGCGTCGTGATGACGCCCGAGGTGACGTCGAGGCACCCGCGCCCGCCGGCGTCGAGGACCTCGACGAAGCCGCTGCCGGCGACGACGTCGACGAGGCCGGCGCGGTCGCCGGCGTCGACGATGACGCTGTCGGCAAGGACGGCGAGCTTGGCGTTGTTACAGGGTCGGAGGCATAGATGCGCGTCGTGCTGCGGACAGACCTGCCCAAGCTCGGCAACCGGGGCGACATCCGGGAGGTCTCCGACGGTTACGCCCGCAACTACCTGTTGCCAAAGGGACACGCCATCGCTGCCACCGCCGGCGTCAGCGCCCAGGCCGAGGCCATGCGCCGCTCGCGAGATCTGCGCGACGCCAAGGACCGTGAGGCGGCCGAGGCCGTTGCCCGGGTCCTGGTGCCGACGACGATCCGCATCCCAGCCCGCGCCGGGGCAGAAGGGAAACTCTTCGGGTCGGTGACCGCCCAGGATGTGGTGGACGCCGTTGCGACCCAGACCAAAGTCACCCTCGACAGGCGCAAGCTCCACCTGAGCGAACCCATCAAGTCCCTCGGCGTGCACGAGGTGCCGGTGAAGCTGCATTCCGACGTGGAGTTCCGGGTGACCGTCGAGGTCGTGGCGGGCTGAGCATTGACGTCCCCGGCAACGTAGGTCCCCAACCGATCAAGGGCTGGAACGTGCCAACCGGGTGCATGGTCCGGTGGCTCGATGTGGCCGCCATCCAGCAGCAGCTCAGCTGAGCTCGCTCAACCGAAACGATGGCGTTCGCCAACCTAGGAAGCGTCTTGGAAGCAGCCGCCATGACGACCTCCGACATTGTCAGACTGACGGTCCACACGACCGACGTCGACGCACTGCTGGCCGTGTACGCCTCAGTCGCCGGAGCGTTAGCCCCGAACCCGCCGGCGATGACGCTCATCGGCGTAACTCGGCTTGCCTCTCCAGAACTCAAGGTCGAGATCGAAGCAACCGCTGTTCAATGACAGCTCGCCCCGCGGAGGCAATAGCGGTTTGCTCTGATCAGAGCTCGGGCGGCCTGGCCATCTTCAGACCGCGAAGCAGTCCCCTGGCAGTCCGAAGGAGGATGGGATCGATCGGAGCGACGAACCGGAAGTAGGTTCGAGCTCATGCGAACGCGTTTCACTGAGCTCGTCGGGTGCAGCCAGCCGGTCCAGCTCGCCTCGATGGGTGGTGGCGTCGGCGGTCCCGAGCTGGCTGCCGCGGTGCGAGATGCCGGCGGACTAGGAATGGTGTGCTTGGGCGAGCCCGTCCCGGCCGCGTGCGGCACGAACCTTCTCGTGCCCTTCGTGGAGTCAACCGAGGTGATCGCAGACGCCGCCAGCCGCAGCGGCATCATCGAGTTCTTCTACGGGCAACCCGACGCCACCTTCGTTGCATGCGCCCACGAATCGGGCGCGGTGGTCGGTTGGCAGGTCGGCTCGGGCGCCGAGGCGGCCGCCGCCGCGGCCGCCGGATGCGACTACGTCGTCGCCCAAGGAAGCGAGGCGGGTGGCCACGTGCGCGGCAACGACCCCCTCGACGTCGTGCTCCCGGACGTGCTCGCCCGGGTCGACCTCCCGGTCGTCGCGGCCGGCGGGATCGCCACACCTCAACGAGTCGCAGGGCTCCTCGCCTCGGGCGCCGAGGCCGTTCGCCTGGGCACCCGATTCCTCGCCTGCCCCGAGTCCCGAGCGCACCCGGACTACATCGCCAGCCTTCTCGCCGCCACAGGCGACGACACGGTCCTCACCGGTTGGTTCGACCTCGGGTGGCCAAACGCTCCTCACCGCGTCCTGCGATCCTCACTCGACGCCGCCCGACGATCAGGCTGGCGCGCAACACAGCCTCCCTCCCGCAGTGTCGCGCGACCGGCGGCCGACATGGCTCAGTACGCGGGCACCGGCGTCGGCTACGTCACCCGAATTGAGCCCGCTGCCGACGTTCTCCGCCACCTCGTGAGCCACCTCCCGGACCACGAGCGACCAGACCGTGACGAGAACAAATAGACCCGATTCAGCCGACCCGCCGCAATGGTCGACCTGGCGGGAAGCGACCGCAGTCGTGCTGCACCGGCCCCATCTCCGCCAGACGCTCAGGATCGCACTCATCGTCGGCACCGTGCTCTTCATCATCAACCAACTCGATGTCGTCCTCCGAGGCGCGGCGACACCCGGGGTGTGGCTCAAGATTGCGCTGACCTACGTCGTGCCGTTCTGCGTATCGAGCCTTGGCATCCTCATCGCGTCCCACCGCGACCCGTGATCCCAGGATCCGCACCGATATAGAGCAGCGCCGGCCGCCCCGAACTCGCGGACAGATCGACAACGAGATTCGTGCCGTAGCTGCGCCCGATCAGAGCGTCGCGAACGACGAAGCGTCTCATCACGGCCTCCCGAATATCGGCTCCCGACTGCCCGAGATGGCCGGGTGGGTGGGGCATTCGCGATGTACCAATCGATCGCGGAGCATCCCGAATCGTCGCTGCGCTGTCGAGCGCGCTACTGATAGCCCGGAACCGGATCGACACCCTTGCCCGCCTCGCCACGGCGCCCAACCGCCACAGGTTTAGTCAACGTGCGCCACCGCCGCCGGTGCCCCACAATGCGCACCGATGCGGTCTGCCGAGGTGCAGCCGGGGATAGCCCGAAGGTGCCGTTCAGCCACGGTCGCGAACATCTCGGCGGGAGGCTCGGAAGGCCGGCGGATGGGCCCGCGGCCTCAGTAGGAGTACCGATCGCGGCACATGCACTGCAGCGGCCCAAGGAGTTGCGCGGGAGGAGGTTCCGTGCCAAACGCAATAGTAGTCGTCGGGTCGGAGTCTGTGGCAGCCAGGCTCACGCTCGGTACAGGTCGCACAAATAATTGATCAGATTGACTGACCGGATTGATCATCCTGTGATCAAGTTCCGTGCCCACTGATCAAAAGACTGGCGCCCTACAGCGGGGGTCAGACCTTGGCCATGTTGGCGAAGCGGGTGAAGTGGTCCAAGAAGGCCAGTTGGGTCTTGCCGGTCGGACCGTTGCGGTGCTTGGAGACGATCACCTCGGCCACACCCCGATCCGCCGACTCCGGGTTGTAGATCTCGTCGCGGTAAAGGAACAGGACCACGTCTGCGTCCTGTTCAAGCGAGCCCGACTCCCTCAGATCTGCCAAGACCGGGCGCTTGTCGGATCGCATCTCCAGGTTCCGAGACAGCTGCGACAGGGCCACCACCGGCACTTCCAGCTCGCGGGCCAGGATCTTTAGTCCGCGGCTGATCTCGGAGACCTCGAACTGGCGGCTCTCGGCGGTGTGGCGCCCGGTCATGAGCTGAAGGTAGTCGATGATGATCAAGCCCAACCCGCCCTGTTTGGCTTTCAGGCGGCGCGCCTTGGCCCTCACCTCCATGAGCGTCAGGTTGGGGTTGTCGTCGATGTAGAGAGGGGCTTCGCCAAGCCGGCCAATGGCGCGGCTGATCTTCGGCCAGTCCGATTCGAGCAACCGGCCGTTTCGTATGCGCGTGGCTTCCACGCGCGCCTCAGAGACGAGCAGGCGCTGCGTGATCTCGGAATGGCTCATCTCCAGGGAGAACAGCAGAACCGGCACCCGTGCCTCCATAGAGGCGTGGGCTGCAATTCCAAGTGCAAAAGAGGTGTTGTGGGTCGGGACCATTGACCTTCCCGCCAGGTACAGGTGGCTCGAGGAGTCGACCGTGATGCAGCGGGTCGGCACTGACTTCACCGGCGTCACAGCTCGAACTGATCGTCTCGTCGACCGGCCAAACCGGCGGTGGGAGCCTGTCGTGGCGGCTCTGTCCGCCTTGCGCGACATCCTGAAGACCGGATCGAGCGGCATCCACCTGAGCCGCCAGGCGACGGTCTCACGGCCATCGAGAAGGGCGATCTGCTTGCGCTTGAGCTGGCCGGGCTTGTGGCCAAGCGAACAAACCAGCTCCCGGACCTGCTCGCACAGCGCCTGGTCTGCAAGGGAAAGCTCGACCGTCCCTTGTGTGCTGGCGTGACCGTCGGTGTCCATGATTCCCTGTAGAAGCGACAAGCGTTGCTTGAACGAGGCCCGCAAGAACTGTGCAGGGATGTGCTTCTTTGCACCGCCAAGTCTGAAGTGGTCCACATCGCGCTCTCCTATGGTGAACTGGGATCCGCTCGAGCTCCCGTCACCCAGCCAGGACCCCAAGACGTACGGATCAACCGGCAGGTCGCACTCTGGCAGGTCGAGGGGGCCAGCTAACCGGATGTACCAGTTCGGCCGACTGCCACCTCCTGCGGACAGCCCACCCTCGAGAATCTGCTCGGTCGTCACCACCCGGGGCAGCTTCCAGCGGTGGCTCTGATCCCTTGCCAAGGAGGACCGGGCGGGCTCGCATCGCATCGCGTGGCGATGTCTTTCCCGCGCCGACTTCCACGCCGGGAAGTCGTAGGCGAGCCACTGGTGCTCGGCGTCGGCCACGAGCTGCGATCCGTCGTCGAACTCCACCCTGTAACACGTGCGGCCGACGAACACCGGCGAGGTGTAGGTAACCCGGCAGGGCCGCCCGGCGTCGTCGAAGACCCAGTCGCCAACGGTGAGCTCGCCCATCGTGGTCCATCCCTCCGGGGTTGGAACCGGAGTTTCAACCGCAAGGGCCTTCCCCATCGCGGGTCTGGAACCGACGATCATCAACGCCGAAGGCTGGAGCCCCGACAGCCGCTCGTCGAGGTCGGCGTAGCCGGTCGGCACGCCGGTGATGGACTCCCCCCGGCCGTAGAGGGCCTCGAGGCGGTCGAGGCTGTCGGAGAGCAGCTCCCGCAGAGGCTTGAGCGAATCGGTGATCCGCCTCTCCGCGACTTCGAAGACCATCGACTCCGCGCGGTCGACGGCGGCCTCGACGTCCTCGGG
>JBPCRR010000041.1:0-8510 GCA_050996645.1 Acidimicrobiales bacterium
GCGATTGGCCAGCGCGATGACGTGGAAGGGGTCGACCACCTGAGCAGCCCTGGGCAAGATCACCGAATACACCGCGGCGTAGCTGGTCGACATGTCAAGCGCAGCGAAGCGGATCCGCGCCGCCCAGGCCCGGGGCTGGTTGTCGATCCAGCCCGCCACGTCGACATAGTGGCGGGAAGGCAGGATGTCGATGATCTGGTGGTTCTCCACATCGGCGACCGTCGTGGCATAGTCGGTGTGGCTGTGTGAACCGAGCTTGACGAAGGAGGTCTCGTCGAGCCCGATGGCCGTGGTGTTGTTCAGCCGTTTGCGGTCGGCGTCGAGCAGCGCCTCGCCGTAGGTAATCACGGCGTCGTTGACCGTGTGCCAGTCACAGGCGAGCCCTGCGGCCACCTCGGCGACCGTCCGACCCCCGCCGACTTGGACCGTGGCCCACTTGGCCGCCCTGGTCGTGAGCAGGCAGTTCTTCGCCGCTATGCGGTGATCCGCTAGCACCCAGGACTGCTGTGGGCACGTCGGGTTTCCACAGCGCATGCGGTGCTTCTTCCAAGCCAGCGACATAGGCGTGCCGTAGACGGGAAGATCGACGTAGTGCACGACGGGGCGCTCCTTGACCTGGGCTCGTGTCGCGCACGTCGGACAAGGGACCATTCCTGGTACCTGCTCGACCATCAACTCGACGTGGGGCCCGCGCCGCTCGTAGCGCAGGACCGAGACGTCTTTCAGGCCCACCAGCGCCTGCAGGATCTCGTTAGGGTGGACGAGGACGAAGGTGCTTCTTGCTTTTTGGCTCACACCTCAAGCTTGAAGCACCTTCGCCTCATTCTGGGTGACCTCGGGTGGCGCGGCTCCCCGCTGAAATCCGAAGAACCTGTGATGTCCCGGGACATCGCGCCGGACACCCGGCAGCAACCGGCGGGGCAGACGGAAAGCGGAGGCCTTGACGCGCCTCGCCGATGCAACTCGGAGCGAAGGGCCCGCTCGATGCCGGTACTACTCGTGGCTTGCCGGCTCATCCGATGATGGACGGCCTCGGTCGGCGGCCCGATCGGGCGGAAGTCGTTCCTCTTCTCTCACGAGGTCGCCCGGGGTCTTGGCGCCCGAACTACGCGACCCTCGCCGTCGGCCGGTTGCGCGACGAGCTCGGCCTCGACGGCCCACCACCCTCCGCCACTTCAGCGCCACCCAGCTCCTGTCGCACGGCATCGACATCCGAACGGTAAGCGGACGCCTCGGGCACGCTAACGCGTCGGCGGCGCTTGACTTCTACGCGCAGTTCCTGCAAGCCGCCGACGAGCGCGCCGCCGACGCGCTCGGTGCGTTGCTTCGCACCGAGACCTGAGCCCGCCAACAACGGTCCCCGCGGGACCCGGCCCGATTTGCGAGACTGGCGACCAGGCCACACGAAGGAGGTGAGGCGTATGGCCATCACCAAGCCGATGACGGCGTTGCAGGCAGTCAATCACGTCCAGGCCGATCGGCTGCTATTGCCGGGCATCCAGCGCAACTTCGTGTGGCGTCCCCGACAGATCGAGGCGCTGTTCGACTCGCTCCTGCGCGGCTACCCGATCGGGACGCTGCTGCTCTGGAAGACGCGGCCGATGGATCACGCACAGCTGCGCTTCCGCCGGCTTGTCACTGACTACCACGGGCCGAGCACGACGCCGAAGACGACGCATCCACCGAAGACGACGCATCCACCGAAGACATCGACCGTCTATGCCGTTCTCGACGGCCAGCAGCGGCTGACCGCGCTGAACGTCGGACTCCGCGGAACCCATGCGACGTCCGAGACGGGAGTAGAGCGCGCCCTCTATCTCGATCTCGATCACGAGGAACCGGGCGCAGGGGCGGAGGCGGACCGATACAAGTTCGAGTTCCTGCCGAATGGGGCGCAGAAAGATGGCGCTTGGTTCCCGGTCCGGGACGTTTGTGGACTCGCGGCGGATTCGGCTTCGCTCTCCAAAGCCATCGAACAAAGAGATCTCCACGCAACAGCCGACCGGCGGCGCGTCCTGAAGGCACTCGTGCGCGCGATCAACCACCAGGCCTCGATCAAGGTCGACGTCGAGAGCTCAGCGGACCTCGACCGGGTCCTGAACATCTTCGCCCGGACGAACACGGGTGGTACACACCTGACGTACGTCGACCTCCTCGTCAGCACCGCCACCGCCCGCTGGCAACGGCTCGACGCGAGGAGCGAGTTCGTCAACCTCCGGCGAACCATCAACGGCGTCACAAACGAGGGATTCCGGTTCACGGACGATCGCGTCGTCAAGGCTGGCCTCGTTCTCCTCAACGCGAAAGAGCCGAGGTTCCACGTCGAGAGCTTCATGTCCGGTGACCGTGCGCGGCGCCTCGAGGCCATGTGGCCGGACTTCCAGCGCTCGATGGAAACGGCCGCGCGGACACTCGCCGCGATAGGACTGTCGGGGCGAAGCCTTCCAGCTGAGAACGTGCTGATCCCACTCGCGTACTACGCACATCACCGCCGGCTCAAGGTTTCGTATGCGGTAGCGCACACGCATGAGAAGGACCGGCGGCTGGTGCGGGCGTTCGTGGCTCGCACGCTGCTGCAGCGGCGGTACTGGACCGGCGTTGTCGACCCCGTGCTCGTCGCCTCGCGTCGGGCCATCCGGTCTCACGGAGCCGCCGGTTTCCCCCTCGACGAGATCGCGTCAGAGCTGCGCGACATCAAGGCGATCGACGTATCCGAGGACTTCGTCGACGAGCTTTGCGATCTGCGCTACGGAGATCGGCGAACGCTGACTCTGTTGCGACTGCTCTTTCCTCATATGGTCCACGAGGGACCTTCGTCGGGCGGGCTCGACAAGGACCACATCTTCCCGCTGAGTAAGTTCAACTCGAGCCAGCTGACGAGGGCCGGCATCCCATCACCTGAGTGGGACTGGCTTCAGGCGCGTGCCGACCTACTGCCGAACCTGCAGTTGTTGCGAAGCGAGGACAACGGGGGCGGGGGCAAGGCAGCGAAGTTGCCGAAGGACTGGCTGAAGACGCTGAGCGCCAGTGCCAAGCGGCGCTACGCGGCGCAGGGCGTCAAGTACGTCCCAGACGGGCTTGTGGGGTTCGAGAGCTTCTGGACCAAACGCCGCACAGACATGCGCGATCGCATCAAGAGGCTGCTAGCACCCTGAGTCGGCTCGCCTCGTTGGTCTACGTCGGCGCCCTCAGCTGGCTTCGTAGCTCGCAACGGTGAGCGGCTTGGCTCGCTCAAAAGGACGATACCCACACGGTGCACGTCCTTGACATGGATCATCGGCCCCGGACTGCGACTATTGGCCCTCGAGCACCATCAGGGGTTTCCGCAGTTGTCCCGGAAGAAGTACATCAGCGGGACGGTCCCGTCGCCGCCCATGATCTCGGCGTCGACGTCGACTCCGTTGCCCTCATCTCGGCGTGCTCGGCGCGGGGATCGCTCGATTCGAGCGCGATGCCCGTCATCCGGCCGGGCTGGTACTCACCCTGCGGCGGCACGAGAGCCACCGCTGCGCCACCGCCGGGCGGAGCGACCTCGACCCATCGGCCGTTGTCGCCAAAGGGAACGTCGGCGGCCATGGGTGGCTCCTTTCGTACCGCTCCCGACGATAGTGGAGGGGACCGAAGGGCCCCGGCAGGAGTCGCCCACCAGCAAGACTGGGCGCCGTGATCTACGAGACGATCCTCTACGAGGTGAGCGAGCGCATCGCGACGATCACCCTCAACCGGCCCGGACATCTCAACGCCTTCACGGTTCAGATGTTCCGCGACCTCGTCGGGGCTTTCGACGAGGCCGACGCCGACGACGAGGTCCGCGCGGTCATCGTCACCGGTGCGGGTAGAGCGTTTTGTGCCGGCGCGGACCTGGAGGCGGGGCCCAGGGCCCTCGACCACGGCGACCCGGCGGGTCCCGGCAAGGCTGCGCCCCGCGACGCCGGCGGGATGGTCGCGCTGAGAATATTTCGTTCTCTCAAGCCGGTCATAGCGGCCATCAACGGGGCGGCGGTCGGGGTCGGTGCGTCGATGACGCTCCCAATGGACGTGCGCCTGATCGCAGAGGGCGCCAAGGTGGGCTTCGTGTTCGCGGCGCGAGGCATTGTGCCTGAAGCGGCGTCGAGCTGGTTCTTGCCGAGAGTGGTCGGGATCAGCCAAGCCCTGGAGTGGTGCCTGACGGCGCGCGTCTTCCCCGCTTCCGAGGCGCTGGCGGGCGGTTTGGTCCGCAGCATCCACCCGCCAGGGGAGCTGCTCGCAGCTGCCCGAGGGATCGCTTCGGAGATCGCCTCCAACGCAGCGCCGGTCTCCGCGGTTTTGACCCGCCAGATGCTGTGGAGGATGCAGAGCGCCGGCCATCCGATGCAAGCCCACCGTCTCGATTCGTTGGCGGTCGCCGCCACCGGGCGGATGGCCGACGCGGCGGAGGGCGTGAGGTCGTTCCTGGACAAGCGCCCGGCGGTGTGGAGCCTCGCCCCGACCCGGGACCTGCCGGAGTGGTTTCCGTGGTGGGACGAACCGACGTACGAGCCCTCGCCTACGACAGCGGTGCCAGAAAGTCGTAGACCGGGTTAATGATCACCAACTGGCCCTGACGGTCGCTGACGGCGCCCTCGACGACCAGTCGGGTCCCTGCCTCAAGCCCGGGGACCTGCCGCCGGCCGAGGAAAGCCACGGTGACGCGACCGTCGTCGTCGGTGAGCACCGCTTCGAGGGTGGGCACGCTTCCCCACGGCTGGACCGTCAGTGAGCGCACCCGGCCTGCGACCTTGGCCCTCTGGCGAGGGTGAAGTGCCGTAATCGGCGTCGTCCCTTCGACCTGGCCAAGGATCGCCCGGTCGACCCGGCGCTCCTGCTCGAGCGCCTCGTCGCTCGCGACAGCTGTCGGCTTGGGCTGCTTCTTGTGGGTGTGCTCCTTGTGGCGCCGGGAGGCGTTGCGGCGGTCCTCGAGCTCACCTTCGACGTCGAAGGGAACGATGGTGGCGTTGACGTGCGGTACCCGGCCGATCCTGGCGGCGATGCGCTCACCGGTGGAGTCGTGCAAGAGCCGGCTCCAGCCCCGGGTATATGAACGCCTGGGCAGCAGCACGCTCACCTCGGTGCGCCCGTCCGCCACCTCGTGGACCATCTCGAGAGCTGCCCTCACGACTCGGCGGTCGGGGCAGTCGACCAGCTCGAGAGGGAGACGAGCGAAGCCGAGGCGGGTCCATTGTTCGTGCAGGTGCCGGCCCCTGGCGCTGTCGATCTGGAAGTGCACAGCCCTGACGTCGTCGACGCTCAGCGCCCTGGCGTACTGGATCGCGCGAGCGGTGGCGAGGTCGAGGCGGTCGATGAACACAAGCGTCTGGTGCCGGGGCAGCGGTCTGGCCTCCGCGGCTGCGGCTGCGGCCGCCTCGCCGAGCACCGCCGCCTCCTCCCGATAGCGACGGTTGAGGCGGACCAAAGCGAGCCACATCACCGGGAAGAGGATCACAACCACCCAGGCGCCCTCGAAGAACTTGGTGACCGCGAAGATGAACACCACGGCCACCGACAGCACCCCGGCGATCCCGTTGATCACCAGCTTGGGCCGCCAGCCCTGCTCTCGGTGCGTCAGATGGTGCTTGACCATCCCGAGTCCTGCGAAGGCGAAGCCGGTGAACACGCCGATGGCGTACACCGCCACGAGTGAGTTGACCCGTGCGCGGGTGACCAGGAGCAGGGCGATCGACACCACCGCCAGGACGATGATCCCGTTGGAGAATTGAAGCCGGTGTCCTCGCTTGGTCAGCTTGTAGGGAAGGAAGCGGTCCTCGGCGACGAAGCTGGCTAGGAACGGGAACCCGTTGAAGCTGGTGTTGGCGCCGGTGTAGAGGATCAACAGCGTCGTGAGCTGCACCACGTAGTAGCCGGCGTTGCCGACGAGGCTCGACCCGAACACGGCCTTGGCTTCCTGGGACAGCACCGTGGGGCTGCCGCTAGCGAACGGCGTGGCGTGGGTGACGTGGGCGAGCCAGGAGACCCCGAGCACGAGGAAACCGAGTATGCAGCTCATCACGACGAGCACCCGTCGGGCTCGTAAGCCCTCCGGGGGGCGGAAGGACCCCACGCCGTTGGAGATCGCCTCCAAGCCGGTGAGGGAGGAGCCCCCGTTGGCGAACGCCTTGAGGATGTAGAACGCGCCGACACCCATCAGGAGCCCGTGGCCGTTGCCGGTGTGGCCGAGGCCGCTCGTCTGGGTCATCGCTCCGTGCGGGTGCAGTGAGGGAAGGCCGCTGATCGCGTCCCGCACCAAACCGGCGATGATCACCGCAGCGGTGGTCGCGATGAACAGGTAGGTGGGGAGGGCGAACGCCCGCCCGGCCTCCCTGATCCCGCGGAGGTTGCCGTAGACGAGGAGCACCACCACCGCGATGGTTATGGGCACCTGGTAGCGGGTCAGGGACGGGATGGCGGAGGTGAGGGCGTTGGTGCCGGCGGCTGATTGCACGGCGACGGTGACCGTGTAGTCGATGAGGAGGGCGACGGCCGCGATCTGGGCCACGTTGAGCCCGAAGTTGTCGCGGGCGACCACGTAGGAGCCGCCGGACTTGGTGTAGGTGGTGACGACTTCCCGGTAGGAGAGGGTTACAAAGAACAGCACAATCAAGATGGCGAAGGTGACCGGGAGCACCAAGGTGAAGGCCGCGAGCCCGGCGAGAGGAACCAGGATGGCCAGCATTTCCTCGGTGCCGTAGGCCGTGGATGAGATGCAATCTGGTGAAAGGACCCCGAGGGCGACTGGGGAGCTCAGCCGCTCTTGGACGAGTTGCTCGGTGACCAAGGGCTTGCCGAGAAGCCGGCGCTTCAATCGGTAGCCCCTGCTTTCGGGGAGCTGGGGGCGCCCTCTCATGTTGTAGGCGGCTAAGGCCATCCGCGATGTCTAGCCTCTGAGTGCCGGGCGCGGCCACATGGCGGTTGGCCGGCGTGGTACCAGGCGCCATGGGCATCCCTCGCCTGGGCATGGGCATGCCTGGCCATAGGATGCCTGGGATGGTGCCTGACAGCAGCCGCCGGGTCGTGGTCACCGGGATGGGGGTGATCAGTCCCCTGGGCTCGAACGTGGAGAGCACCTGGGAGTCGATGGTCGCAGGCCGGAGCGGGGTAGGCCCGATCAGCCTGTTCGACACCGAGGGCTTCGCAGTTCGCATCGCCGGCGAGGTCGACGGTTTCGACGCCGTGGAGCACTTCGGCAAGCGGCGTGCGCGGCACCTGGACCGGGTGGTGCAGCTCGCCCTGGTTGCCACGAAGGAGGCGATCGAACACGCCAAGCTCGACATCGCCACGGACCCACATCGGGTGGGGGTGGTCTACGGGACGGGGATCGGCGGCCTCCAGTCGCTGGAGGAAGGCATGGACACGCTGAGCCGGCGCGGGCCCGAGTGGGTCAACCCCTACACGCTGCCAATGATGATCCCCAACATGGCCGCCGGCCAGATCAGCATGGAGTGGGGGATACGGGGTTACAGCTCCTGCACCGCGACGGCGTGCTCGGCCTCCACCCAGGCGATCGGGGAGAGCCTCGACCTGATCCGGATGGGGCGGGCGGACGCCATGATCTGCGGTGGGAGCGAGGCGCCGATCACCCGAGTGGGCCTAGCCGGCTTCGCCGCAATGAAGGCGCTCTCCACCCGCAACGACGACCCCCAGGCTGCGTCGAGGCCCTTCGACGCCGGGCGCGACGGCTTCGTCATGGGCGAGGGGGCCGCGACGTTGGTGCTCGAGGCTCGCGACTGCGCGCTCAGACGCGGCGCTCCAATCCTCGCCGAGCTGGTGGGTTATGGCTCGACCTCCGACGCGTTCCACATGACGGCCCCCCACCCCGACGGTGACGGGGCCATGCGGGCCATGCTCGCGGCTTGCGCCGACGCCGGCCTCGACCCCTCCGAGGTCGACTACATCAACGCCCACGGGACGTCTACGCCTCCAAACGACAAGCTCGAGACCCTGGCGGTGAGGCGGGCGTTCGGCGCCAACCCGCCGCCGCTGTCTTCCACCAAGTCCATGACCGGCCACACCCTCGGGGCAGCGGGAGCGCTCGAGGCCGTCGCGTGCATCCAGGCGCTCCGGACCGGGATCCTCCCGCCGACCATCAACCACGACCAGCCCGATCCCGACTGCGACCTCGACTACGTGGCGAACGAGTGCCGCAAGGCCGACGTGACAGTGGCGATGACCAACAGCTTCGGCTTTGGCGGTCACAACGCGACATTGGTGTTCCAGCGGGCCTGAACGTCGCTCCCGCTGCTCAGGGCCGCGCGATGAAGAAGAGCATGGACACCGCGAAGGACACCTGGCCGCCCACGCGAGCGATCCCGGTGCCTCGCCCGGCGCTGGAGCCGAGCTGGCTGAGCACGACCTCCATCTCCAGAGTGTCACCGGGGACGACCTGGCGCCGGAAGCGAGCCTTGTCGATCCCCCCGAACAGCGGCAGCGCTCCGGTGAATCGCTCGTCGGAGAGCACGGCGATGCCGCCGAGCTGGGCCATGGCCTCGACCATCAGC
>JBPCRR010000043.1:0-11973 GCA_050996645.1 Acidimicrobiales bacterium
GCGATTGGCCAGCGCGATGACGTGGAAGGGGTCGACCACCTGAGCAGCCCTGGGCAAGATCACCGAATACACCGCGGCGTAGCTGGTCGACATGTCAAGCGCAGCGAAGCGGATCCGCGCCGCCCAGCTACCCGGAGGGATCGACCTCGACTTCGACAGCGTCGAGTTCGCTCGCCACTGGGACAAAGGCTGGATCGCTGGCATGGGGGTGCTCGGCTTCAAGGTCGGGAGCCGGGAGCGGGTGGATGAGATCTTCGCCGATCTGACCGGCGCCGGCTACCGCGGCCAGCAGGGACCCTACGACGCCTTCTGGGGAACTCGTTACGCCGTCGTCGAGGACCCCGACGGGAATGCGGTGGGGATCACGAGTCCCGTCGATCCCGAACGGCGCAGCGATCCCGGTTTCCCGTGAACCCTCACGCACCGAGCGCAGATCGATCCGGTCAATCCGCGTCGAGCCGTTTCATTGACTCGTCAGCCGTGACGACCAAGCCAGTCGAGCGGGTTCGCCGGATCTGCCTGTCGTTTCCCGAGGCCTACGAAGAACAGACCTGGGGCGAGGCCACCTTCCGGGTGCGAAAGAAGATCTTCTGCATGGCGGCAGGCCACGACCCAGCCACCCCGTCGGTGTCGCTCAAGGCGACCCGAGAAGAACAGCAGGCGCTGCTCGCTCAGGGAAAGCCCTTCTTCTTCCCGGCCTACGTCGGTGCCAAGGGCTGGATCGGGGTGGACCTGTCCAGCGCCAGCATCGACTGGGCCGAGCTCGAGGAGCTCATCACCGAGGCCTACCGGCTCACCGCCCCCAAGAAGCTGTCCGGCCAGATCCCCTGAAGCCTCCGCTCCAAGGGACTTCCCCGCACGGCGCAACGACCGGATGCCTCGCGTCGAGGTCATACGGTGAGCTGCCCGACCGCGCCGGTCGGCTGGCGCGTTGTTCTGCGGTGAGCCTGGTCGCTCCCTCGCCGATGTTGCGAGACCCAACCTCGCCGGATTCGCAAACGCGGAGGTGGTCACGACCCACTTCGAGGACTTCGAACTGCGGCGTGGCGCACCACGTCGGCGGAGAACCGCTCGGCGCAGTGGTCTGAGCAGAAATACCACCGGGATCCTCCGTGACGAAGTGACGCCGGTGCCTGGGCCGTCTCGACCTGCATGCCACACACCGGGTCCTTCGTGTACCTGCCGCTTGCACCTAGCCGCTCACGATTGCGGTACGTCCAGTACAGGACGGCGAAGAGGGCCAGGAACACGATGTTGAGGTAGGTGGTGTAATTCCACGAGAAATGGGCGGGCGCCACCGAGGTAGGCCGGGTTGAGGGCACCAGCCCGCCGGCTCCGAGGATCTCCCCGGTGATGAGGCCGGCCGTTGACATGAGGGCCCAGAACACGGCCAGCATTCGCAGCGTCAGGCGGATTCCGTAGTAGCGGCGGTAGATCATGAGAAGCGGGAAGGCGATGAGGTCGGCAAAGATGAACGAGACCACACCGCCGAAGGAGATGCCGCCCTTCCATAGCGCGGCCGCCAGCGGCACGTTGCCGATGGAGCAGACGAAGCTGATGATGGCGATGAACGGCCCGACGATGACGTTCTCGATGCTGGCCCAGGCGCCGTGACCGCTCACGAATACCGTCTGCCAGACCGAGGTGGGTACTAAGACCGTCAGGAACCCGGCAACCGTGTAGCCGATGACCAGCTCGCGCCGCAGCATTGTGAGGTCCGACATCGTGTACGTCGCGGCGTCGGCCCAGTCGGCTTTGGAACGCAGGCGAAGCGATAGATCTCTGCGCGACAGCTCGGGGTCCTGGCCAGCGCCGTGTTGGTGTTCGGGGAGGTCCGTCCCGAGGCGCTGTCTGGCCGCCGACACCCGCGGACCGCGCAGGCACAGGGCGCCGAGCGTCGCAAGCAGCGTGATCATGATCACGCCGCCCACGAACTCGCCGACGGCGAACTGCCAACCCATGAGCACGATGAGCACGATGCCGAGCTCGAGGACGAGGTTGGTCGAGGCGAACATGAAGACCATGGCTGCGATGTAATCGGCACCCTTGACGAAAAGAGACTTGGCCATGGCCGAGGCCGCGTAGGAGCAGGACGAGGAGACCATCCCATAGCCGGACGCGCGCATCACTGCAGCGGGCCGGTGGTTGCCCAGCTTCTGTTGCATGGCATCGCGGCTGCTGAACGCTTGGACCGCTCCCGAGAGCCCGAACCCGAGGACAAGGGGCCACAGGGTCTCCCAGAACATGAAGAAGCCCTCGCGTAGCGAACGCCCTATGTCCACCGCAATGCCGACAGTGGCAACCATCGTCATCAGGAGCGGACGAGACGTGCGATGGCGGCAGAGGCCTCGCTGAGCTTTTCGGCAGCTTCGTCGCCGCCATTGCGCACGGCGTCAGACACGCAATGGGCCATGTGGTCCTCGAGCAGCTCTAGAGCGATTGCCTGAAGCGCTTTGGTGGCTGCCGAGACTTGCTCGAGGATCTGAATGCAGTAGCGGTCCTCGTCCACCATCCGCTGCAGGCCACGAATCTGGCCCTCGACCTTGCGCAGGCGGTTTTGGATCGCGCCCTTGTTGTCGATGTACCCCGGCCGCATCACGGTCCTCCTAGACGCCTTTACCCTATACCCCTATATGGTAGCAGTCCCCGGGCCGAGCTGACGAGTCTTCTGGTTGGGAGCGGCCACGGTCCTCGGTCGGCGGCGATGGACGATCTCTCCGGGCGCCAGCCGCAGGTCAGCGCGGCCGCGCGCTACTCGCGACGAAGCGTCATCGCCTCGGCCGAGACGGTCAAGGCATCGAGGTGGGCGTCGAGCCCCGACAAGCCGGCACCCATCGTGTTGACCGACAGGTGAGTCGCACCAGCGGACCGCCACCGCTCGGCATGGCGCACGAGGGTCTCGGGACCTCCTGAACCCTGACTGACCCGCCCCTCCATCCCGATTGTGGAGGGATCGCGGCCGGCTGCCGCCGCTGACGTCGCGACGAGCGTTTTCGCCTCGTCGAGCAGGGGACCGGGCACCACCTGGGGGAACCACCCGTCCGCAAGCCTTCCGGCGCGTTGGTACATGGACTCGGACTGGCCGCCGAGCCATATTGGAATCGGCTGCTGCACGGGTAGCGGAGCGAGGCCCGCCCCCCAGACCTTGTCGAAGCGACCCTCATGGATGACCGACCGCTCGGTCCACAGCCGGCGCAGGAGACCTATCTGCTCCTCCTCCTTGGCGCCGCGGGTCGCGAAGTCCTGGCCGAGTGCGTCGTACTCCACCCGGTTCCAGCCGATCCCCAGACCCAGGCGGAAGCGGCCCCCGCTCAGGAGGTCGACCTCGGCGGCCTGCTTGGCCAACAACGCCGTCTGGCGCTGAGGGGCGATGATGATCCCGGTGACCAGCTCCAGCGAGGTGATCGCAGCAAGAAACCCGTAGAAGACCAGCGGCTCATGGAAGGGGGAATCGAGGTCGTATGGCCCCCGCCAGTCCCGATGGATGTCAGGATCTGCACCGAGAACATGGTCGTAGATGACGATGTGGCGGTAGCCGAGGGCCTCCACCCGCTCGACGTAACTCCTCACGACCGCGGGGTCGGGGGGCAGCTCCGTCTGGGGATACACGACCCCGATCTGCATCGCTGTCCCTCCGGTCGCCATGCGGCGAGCGTAGGCGTCGCCAAAGCCGACGGTTGTATGGTGCCCCACTGGAGACCGGAAAGAATGGGATAAAGCCCATGGCAAAGCCCGACGTTTGGCCCGCAGTGCATGAGGAACGAGCCGCGTTGGCTGCGGACCTCGAAGGTCTCGCCGACGACAGGTGGGAGCTCGCGTCGCTGTGCGAGGGCTGGACGGTGCGCGACGTGTTGGCTCACATGACCGGCACAGCCCGCGTCTCGGGTGCGAACTTCTTCCCCAAGCTCTTGGCGTCAGGCTTCAGCCTGAAACGCTTGCAGGCCAAGGACATTGCCGTCCTGAGGGGCGATTCACCCGCCGACACTCTCTCCAACTTCAAGGAGGAGTTGAACTCCACTACCGCCCCACCGGGCCCCGCCGAAACGGTGCTCGGTGAGACCATCGTCCACGCTGAGGACATCCGCCGGCCTCTTGGTATTGCCCACTCCTATCCGACCGAGGCGGCGGTGCGGGTAGCCGACTTCTACAAGCGGTCCAACCTGATCCTCGGAGCGAAGCGCCGCATCGCCGGGCTTACGTTGCAGGCCACCGATGCCGACTGGAAACACGGCCAAGGCCCCTCGGTGTCCGATCCGATGATCGACCTCGTCTTGGCGATGACAGTTCGCAAGGTCGCGCTCGAGGGCCTCGTGGGCGAAGGCGTTGTGACGCTGCGCGAGCGCAGCTGAGCCGCCCACTTCAATCCCGATCTACATACGGGCCTCACCGGCCTTGATCGCTTCTCGGATCCGGTAATAGGTCCCGCAGCGGCAGATGTTGCGGATCCCGTCGAGGTCGTCCTCGGTGATCGCGCGACCCTGTGCTCGAATCTCTTTGACGAGGGCCACCGCGGCCATGATCTGGCCGGGCTGGCAGTAGCCGCACTGGGGAACGTCGAGCTCGAGCCACGCCTCCTGCATCGGGTGGAGCGCCTTGCCGACGGTGGCGGCCAGTCCCTCGATGGTTGTCACCTCGTCGGTCGGCTTGACGTCCTTGACCTCGACGGAGCATGGGTTGAATGCCTCGCCGTTGATGTGGCTGGTGCACGACTTGCACACATCCAGACCACAGCCGTACTTGGGGCCGTGCACGCCGAGCAGGTCGCGAAGCACCCACAGGAGGTGCAGGTCATCCGGGCAGTCAACCGAGACCCGCTGGCCGTTGAGTATGAACGAATGGTTGGGCATCAGATCTCCTCGACTCGATCAGTAGGCGTGGGCGAGCCCGTCGGTGGGCGACTCGGGCAGTGGGGGCACGGTTGGGATCACGTCGAAGTGCAGCGGTGCGTCATGGTTGATCGGGAAAAGGGTGGGCATCGCGCCGGTAGCCCGGGCGTACGCGCAGGCCACGGCCGCCATCGACGGCGCCACGCCGAACTCGCCGGCTCCGCCTGGGACTCCGGTGGTCGGCGGCACCACGATGATCTCCAGCTCGAAGGGGGTGTTCCATTGCCGGGTGTAGTAGGCGTTGTCCCAGCTTCCTTCGAGGGGGATGCCGTTTTTGATGTGAACGCTGAATGTGAGCGCCTTTGCGATGCCGTCCATGATCCCGCCCATCATCTGTGCCTCGAGACCGAGAGGATTGATCGGCAGTCCGACGTCCACTGCGAAGACCACCTTGGTCACCCGCGGCCCGGTGAACCCGTCGACGACCCGACGGTTGACGGTGCCGGGGCGACAGTCGATCTCGACCAACGCCGCAGCGCGGCCCTTGTACTCGCTGTGCAGTCCGATGCCCTGTGCCGTTCCGGGGGCCATTGGCCGTCCCCACCGGCCGACCTCCGCGACCTTGTCGAGAATCGCTTTGGACCTGTCGTCCTTGGCATACGCGCGGCGGAATCGGTACCGATCCTGACCGACCTGGGCGGCCAGTTGGTCCACGACCAACTCGATGGCGGTGGTGACGTCGGGGCTGTAGACGTTGCGCATGCTCCCGGTGTTGAAGCCCATGTCCACCTCGTTGAGCACTTGGTCGGTGCCGCCGAAGTTGTAAGGGACACTCTGGGACAGCGAGAAGACCGCCTGCGAGTAGCCGAGGAAGTTGCCCTCGGGAAGCTTGGCCACGCTCGCGCTGATGATCTCCCCGAGGCCGTGGCTGAAGTCGGTGGACACGCTTGTGTGGCGTTGTTCGAAGCTCAGCACCTCCGGGCCGAGATGCACGGCACGGATGTGGGAGGTGCACATCGGGTGCATGCGGCCCTGGCGAAAGTCGTCGGTGCGGTGCCACATGAGCTTGACCGGCTTGCCCATCTTCTGGGAGATGAGCGCCGCTTCGAGTGCGGCGTCGAAGAACAGGTGTCGGCCGAAGGAGCCCCCGCCTTCGACCACGTGGCAGACCACCCGACCCTGCGGCAGTCCCAGGGCCTGGGCGATGGTCTGCTGGGCCACGATCGGCGACTTCAAGCTGGACCAGATCTCGGCCCGGTCGGGGCGAACGTCGGCAATGGCGCAGTTGGTCTCGAGCGGGCTGTTGGTGACGAAGGCAAAGGTGAACTTCTGCTCCACGGTCTGGGCCAGCAGGCTGAGGGTAGGCACGGCCATGGGCAACTCTGCGGCGTGGAGCTCCGCCAGCACGTCGGCATCGGAGCGGCCGTCTTCCGTCCCCGGTCCCCATTCGACAGCGAGCGCGTCGACCGCGTCTATGCATTGGCCGAAGGTGGCGCCCCGTACGGCGACGCCGGTCGGGACCACCACCACGTCGGTGATACCGGGCATGGCCCGCACTGCGGGAAGGTTGTGCACCGAGCGAACAGTGCCGTTGATGGTGGGGGGCCGGCAGACCATCGTGGGCAGGGCGCCTGGCACGTCGAGGTCCATCGTGAAGCGCTTCCGCCCGGTGACGATTTCGAGGGCGTCGATCCGCCGCTGGCGCGTGCCGACGACTCTTTGTTGCGCCGCCGGCTTCAGGCTGACCGGAACCTCCGAGTTCTTCCGGACCGCCGCGGCTGAGGCGAGCCTGGCGTAGGTCGTGGTGGCGCCGCTCGGCGCGGTGACCACCCCGTTGGCGACGCTGAACTGCGAGACCTCCCCGCCGAGGAGCTCGGCTGCGGCCTGGAGCAGGGCGCCGCGCGCTGTCGACGCGGCAACCCTCAGCGGAGTGTAGATCGCGTGCATGCTGTTGGAGCCACCCGTGAGCTGGTTGAAGAGGAGCTCCGGGCGGGCGTCGGAGAGCGTCACCTTGACGTCCGACAGCGCCACGTCCATCTCGTCGGCGATGACCATCGCGACGGCGGTGGTGATTCCTTGCCCGACCTCGGCCCTGGGTAGTGAAAACGACACGGTGCCGTCACGGTGGACGACCACTGCGATGAGGTTGGCAGTCGGCATGGTCGCGTCGGTCAGCAGATCGCTCAAGTCGTAGACGTCCGAGGGCTGCGGGACGCCGATGCCGGCCGCTCTGGCCGCTGGCCGCGCAGCCACTTCGATGCCGAGCTGCGCAGCCGCCACCAGCGTCGGTGCGGCCAGCAGGTAGCCAAGAAACTGCCGCCGGGGTATCTGGCGCTCGAATACCTCGCTCGGTTCGGTCACGCACCCTCCCCGTGGTGGAAATGCCTGATTTGCACCGTAATCGACCGCGACCCGAGCCGCCTCCTTCCGGGCGGGGACCAGCGCCTTACACTTCCGCGACAGGGCTGGACCATCCAAGCCGTTTCGATCAGGAGGCCCGTTGTGATGTCCGACGCCACCGTGGACGAGATCGCCGACCGGATCTATCGCATCTCGACATTCGTTGCCGATGTCGGTCCCACCGGCTTCACGTTCAACCAGTACCTGATCGACGACGAACAGCCGCTCCTGTTCCACACCGGGCACCGGGCGATGTTCCCCGCGGTGTCCGACGCCATCGGCGGGATCGTTCCGCTCGAGCGGCTTCGCTGGGTCACCTTCGGCCACGTCGAGGCTGACGAGTGCGGCGCCATGAACCTCCTGCTCGCCGCGGCGCCCCATGCGGAGGTCGCCCACGGCGTGCTCGGGTGCATGGTCTCGTTGTCGGACATGGCCGACCGGCCGCCGGTTCCCCTCGCCGGCGGACAGGTCCTCGAGCTCGGCAGGCATCGGGTGCGTCACATCGACACCCCGCACGTCCCGCACGCTTGGGAAGCGAGGGTGCTCTACGAGGAGACCACCAAGACACTGCTGTGTGGAGACCTGTTCACGCAGCTCGGCGAAGGCCCTGCGTTGACCACCGACGACGTAGTGGGACCGTCCGCCGTGGCCGAGGACCTCTTCGGCGCGACTTGCCTCACACCCGATACGGGACCCACCATCCGCGCCCTCGCCGACCTCGCCCCCACCACCCTCGCGGTCATGCACGGCTTGTGTTTCGTGGGTGCCGCTGCCACGGCCCTTCGGGCGCTGGCTGACGACTATGACGCGCGATTGGCCGCCAGAGCGGCCGCCCATGGCGAGCCCGGGCCACGGTGAGAGGTCGGGCGTCCGCCTCCTTAGAAAGCGCGGTGGCCGGCCCCGCAGGCGGCTACGCACCCGTCGAGGCTCGACCCTGGCGGCCGCGGATGGGCCTTCGCCCGCTCGACCTCGCGAAGTGGTTGGACGTCGACGCCCGGCGCCGCGCCGAGCTCTCCCTCAAGTTCGAGCTCCTGTCGTCGGTAGCGTCCCACAGCAGCGTCGTGGCCTCGATGCCGGACACCGAGGAGGCCGGCCAGGAGCTGCTGGCCCTGGTGCTCGACAACCTCCGCCAATTTCACCCGGGCCTGGTCAAGCGATCGGGCCCTGATCGCCTGATCGAGGAGACCACCGGCACCGTGGTGGACATCACCGCATTTCATCCGGTGGATGCCGCGGCGAGGTTGATCCAGGAGGACCTGTGCCTGATGACGCGCCGCGGTGGCGAGTGGGTGCTCGGCGCGGCCAGCGTGTGCTTCCCGAGTCGGTGGTCGCTCGCAGACAAGATCGGGCGCAGCCTGTCGGCGATCCACGAGCCGGTCCCGGGGTATGAGGACGCGCTGGGGCGCGCGACCGAGTCCTTCTTCGACCGCCTGCGCCCGGAGGGCCCGATGTGGAGGCTCAACTGGACGTTGCTGGGGGACCCGTCGCTGCACCAGCCCCGGGCCGGCGGCGGTCAGCTCCAGGACAGGGTCTGGTTCCGGGTCGAGCGCCAGACCCTGCGCCGGCTCAGCGCGACGGAGGCGCTGGCGTTCACGATCCGCACTTACGTGACTCCACTCGGCGAGGTGGTCGACGCCCGCCCCGATGTCGCCGCTGCGCTGCTGGTGGCGCTGAGCGACCTGCCGGAAGCGGTGACCACCTATAAGGGCTGGCGCGAAGTGGTGCCACGGGTCCGGGCCTGGTTGGAGGAGCGCGCCGGCGCGGGAGTGCCGGCCACTCAGGGGCGGCGGTAGGGTTCGCGGCGTGCAGGAGCACACCTACGCGGTGGAGGTCGCCGGCACGCCGGAGGAGGTGTGGTCGCTGTTTTGGTCGCATCGCTCGGGGCGGCGCAGTCACGGCGAGGTGACGATCGAGGTTCTGCACCCGGGCGACGCATCAGGGGAGGGACTCGTGCGCCATTGCGCGTTCCCCGTTCCGGTCTGGCTTCTCTCGGGAGGTCGCGGAAGGTCCTGGGAATGGCTCACCGAGGTCCGCCCTCCGCATTCGTGGCGCTACGACGCGGTGGGAAAGCCCCTTTGGTCCAAGGCGTCGGGGTTAACGCGGTTGGAGGACCTGGGAGCGGGGCGCACGCGCATCCACTTCCGCGAGACCTACCACGCGTTCAACCCGGTGTTGCGGGTTCTGTTCGAGCGCCGCGTCCACCGGGCGATCTCGCGCTCGAACGACGCCACGTTGGCTTCTTCGATCAACGCCGGCCTGGCGGCGCTTCGCCGGCGCGCGGGGAGAGGAGGCAACGGCCGTGACAGCTGAGGACGCGTGCCCGAGTGGGCGCGCATACGTGGTGGTGTCGGCCGACGCCCACGCCGCGCCCGACGACCTCGAACAGTTCCTGTCCTACGTGGACCCGCCACACCGGGAGGCCGTTGCGGCCTTCGGGGACCTGTCTTCCTCGGCGATCTCGATGTTCGGGGGCCACGACGGCGAGGAGGTGGACGACCCCGATCCGGTCCGGCGGGTGGCGGCGAAGTGCCTGGCGGGCATGGGAGTCGACGTGGAGGCGGCGTCGGGATGGCTGTCGCGCTACAGCAGCGAGTGGGTGATACCGGGCGACGGCGACGGGCGGCGCCTTGCGGTGCTCGAGGATCAGGGGATCCACGCCGAGGTGACCTTCCCGGGGCCGGTGCTCGCGGGTGCCATCTCACCGGCGATGTACCTGGGCTCCCAGGCTTCGGAGGGCCTGGAGGTCGTCTGGCCGGCTCTGCACGCCTACAACCGGTGGCTGGCGGAGTTCTGCGCGGCGGCCCCGGGGCGGCGGGCGGGGTGCATACCGATTGACCTCCACGACATGGAGCGTGCGGTCGAGGAGGTCGCGTGGGCCCGGTCGGCGGGCCTGTTCGGCGGGGTGATGCTGCCGGCGATGTCGGTGAAATCGCGTCTGCCGGGATACGCCGATGACTACTACGAGCCCTTCTGGAGCGCATGCGAGGACCACGGGATGGTCATCAACCTCCATACCGGAGCCTCAGGGTCGGCGACCGACACCCGCTACCTTTACGACGACAAGCGCGGCGGGATGCTCGGGCTGTACGAGGTGTTCGTGTTCACCCGGCGCCCGCTGTGGTTCTTCGTCTTCGGCGGCGTCTTCGACAGACATCCGCGCCTGCGGGTGGCGGTGACGGAGAACGGGGTCCAGTGGCTCCCGTCGCTGGTCCGTGACATGGAGCGCTTCTTTGACACCCACGGCGCCGCTCCCATCCGCGCGTCGCTCGAGATGCGGCCGTCGGAGTACTTCGACAAGCACGTGTTCCTTGGCGGGTCGCTCATGCAGCGCGACGACGCGGAGCGCCGGGAGGAGATCGGCGTGGACAAGCTGATGTGGGGAGCCGACTTTCCCCACCTCGAAGGCGCAGCGCCGGTGCACCGGGAGGTGCTTCGCCACGTCTTCGGGGGACTGCCGGAGCCCGACCTGCGCGCCATCCTCGGCGGCAACGCCATCGGGTTGTGGGGCTTCGACCGAGCCCTCTTGCAGGCGGTCGCCGACCGTGTCGGGCCGACTGTGGCGGACCTCTCCGCGCCGCTGGCCCTGGAGGACTTCCCGCCGACGTTCAGCTGGAGCCTGGCGCGGCCGGTCCCGCTCCGCCAGTCCTGAACCAAATATGGTGACCGCCATCCCCATCGACTTCGACAGCTTCGACGCGGACCTCGCCGAGATGATGACTGCTCCCGCCGCCGCCGCGGCGCCCCGGCTCCCTGGGGACTTGAGCATCACCACCACCAGCGTCCAACCCGGCCGGCTGACCTGCGAGCTCCCGGTGACAGAGGAGCTGCTCAACCCCCTCGGCGCTGCGCACGGCGGGGTGGTGTCGGCCCTCGTCGAGCACGTGTTCGGGGCGGTCTGCCTTCCCGTCGTGCCGCGCGGATCATGGCCAGCCACCTTGGAGTACAAGGTCAACTTCCTGGCGCCGGCGAGGGTGGGGATCATGGTGGCGGAGGCGACGATCGTCTCCATGTCGAAGCGCACCGCGGTGGTGCGTGTGGACGTGGTCAACGACGGCCGCCCGGTGTGTGCAGCGCAGGGTGCCGTCGCGATCATGGCGCCTCGCAGCGACGCTACCCCGGCCTGATCGCCGCGGCGAACCCTGACTCGGCGAGGGCGCTCGCGACGAACCCTTGCGCGGCGCCGGCCATGACCGACCCGATGTGACCTCCCTGGTACCAAGAGATCCGGGGGCGGTCCCAGTGCTCCCAGAGTCGCCTGGCCTGGGTCGCGGTCGACATCCGGTCGCCGGCGCCGGCGAAGATGAACCGGCGCTCCTTTGGCACCCTCGGCGCGAGCACGAGCGGCGAGACCACGCCGTGGACCGCGTCGGCCTCGGGCCCGAGCGCGCCGCTGGCGAACGCGCGCCGGCGGATGGCAGCGGTGCTGTGCCGGCGGTAGAGGTCGGGGATGTCCGTGGCCGGGATCCCGGCCACCACGCAGGCGAGGTCGTCTTCGAGAGAAGCCACAAGGGACGCCGCGTAGCCGCCGAGGGAGATCCCGTAGACGCCAATGGGCACTCGGCCGTCCTGGGCCCGGATCCAGCCGATCACCGATCGCGTGTCGAAGGCGGCCTGGGCCATCCCGTGCACGCTGTCGATCAGGTCGATCGACATGAAGCCCTCCCCTCGGCTGGTGCCGGGCGTCTGGCGGGGGCCGTGCATGGGAAGCACGACGAGGGCGACGTTGAGGCCGAGCTCGCGGTGGAGT
>JBPCRR010000005.1:0-3094 GCA_050996645.1 Acidimicrobiales bacterium
CGCAGTACTTCGTCGAGCGCGACCACGCGGCGCTGCCTTCGGCGGGGCTGATCCCTCACCACCAGCGTGCGCCGCTGCTCACAAACGCGGGGATGGACCAGTTCATCCCGTACTTCCTCGGCGAGTAAACAGCACCCTACAAACGGGCGACCACCATCCAGAAGTGCGTGCGGATCCGGGGCAAGCACGACGACATCGAGCTGATCGGGCGCACCACTCGGCACCTCACCTTCTTCGAGATGCTTGGGAACTTCAGCTTCGGGGACTACTTCAAGCATGAGGCGATCCCGTTCGCGTGGGATCTGCTCACCGGTCCCATAGGCCTCGACGGCGACCGGCTCTGGGTGACGGTGTACACCGACGACGACGAGGCGGCCGACATCTGGGCGGACGAGGTCGGGGTCCCGAGGGCGCGGATCCAGCGCATGGGCGAGGACAACTTCTGGGAGATGGGTGAGACCGGTCCGTGCGGGCCCTGTTCGGAGGTCTACTTCGACCGCGGCGAGCCGTGGGGCGCGGACGGGGGGCCCGTCGGTGGGGGAGAGGAACGCTTCGTCGAGATCTGGAACCTTGTTTTCCCCCAGTACGACCGCCAGGCCGACGGCAGCCTGGAGCCCCTGCCTCGCCCGGGAATCGACACCGGGGCGGGCCTGGAACGCCTGCTCTGCATCGTGGAGGACGTGCCTTCGGTGTGGGAGACCGATGTCATCCGACCGATCATCGCCTGCGCCGAGGCGGTCACCGCCCGCCGCTACGGCGAGGACGCTGAGGGGGACGTCTCGCTTCGGATCCTGGCGGATCACGCTCGGTCGGTGTCGTTTCTCGTCTCCGACGGGGTGTTTCCGAGCAACGAGGACCGGGGCTATGTGCTGCGCCGGCTGATCCGGCGCGCGGTCACGAAGGCATACCAGTTGGGGGTGGAGCGTCCGGTGCTGGCGGAGCTGGTGGGTGCCACCGTCGAGGTGATGGGGACCGCCTACCCGGAGCTCGCCCGCAACGCCGATTTCGTGTCCGGGGTGGCGAGCCGGGAGGAGGAGCGCTTCCGGGCGACGCTGCGGTCGGGGCTGTCGATGCTCGATGCGGAACTGGCGGGCGGCGGGGTGTCGGGCGAGGTGGCCTTCCGGCTGCACGACACCCACGGTTTCCCGGTCGAGCTGACGAGGGAGATCGCCGCCGGGCGCGGGGTGGGCGTGGACGAGGCTGGCTTCGCCGCAGCGATGGCCCGTCAGCGACAGATGTCGAAGGAGGTGGGGAAAGCGCCGGTGGGCGGGGGGGAGCGCGCCGACTCCTACCGCCGCCTGCTCGACGAGCACGGCCCCACCGAGTTCGTCGGCTACCACGACTCCAGCGCCACGGCGACGATCCTCGCCGTCCTGCCGGCGCCGGGTGCGCAGGTCGAGGTGTTCTTGGACCGCACGCCGTTTTACGCCGAAGGCGGTGGCCAGGTCGGCGACACGGGCGTGATCGAGACCGACAGCGGCCGGGCGAGGGTGACCGACACCACCGCCGCCTTGCCGGGGCTGCACCGCCACCTGGCGCTCGTCGAGTCCGGCGAGCTGCGCGCCGGCGAGCCGGCCAGCGCGGTCATCGACGCAGAGCGGCGGATCGCCATCCGTCGGAACCACACCGGCACCCATCTCCTGCACTGGGCGCTGCGCGAGGTACTCGGTGAGCACGTTAGGCAGCAAGGTTCGCTGGTAGCGCCCGACCGGCTGCGTTTCGACTTCACCCACTATGGTTCGCTCAGCGGCGAGGAGCGGGCCGCGATCGAGGATCTCGTCAACGCCCGGATCCTCGATGACGAGCCGGTCACCGTGACCGAGATGTCCAAGGCGGAGGCCGAAGGGGCTGGGGCGATCGCGTTCTTCGAGGAGAAGTACGGCGAAGTGGTGAGGGTCGTGCGAGCCGGCGAGAAGTCCCTGGAGCTCTGCGGAGGGACCCATGTCGAGCGCTTGGGCCAGATCGGGCCGGTCGAGATCGTCTCGGAGGCGTCGATCGGATCCAACCTTCGGCGGGTGGAGGCCACGACCGGGACGGCGACGCTGGCGCGGCTGCGCCAACTCGAAGGGACGATCGCGGAGGCCGCCGCGCTGCTGCGGGCTACCCCCGACGAGCTACCCGCCGCGGTGAGCCGCAAGCTCGCAGACGTGCGGCGGTTGGAGGAGGACCTCCGGTCGGTCCGCCAGTCGGCCCTCGCCGGAGCGGCGGCCGAGCTGTTCGCGGACGCGGAGGGCGGGGTGGTGGTCGCGCGCCGCGACGGGCTGGCGCCCGAGCAGCTGAGGGAGCTGGCCTCCCAGGTGCTGCGCGGCGGCGGGGTCCATGCGGTGGTGATCGGGGGCAGCCCCGACGGCTCGAAGGCCGCGCTCGTGGCCCTGGTCGCCAAGGGCGGCCCTCCAACGGCCCCCGAGCTCATCCGCGACGCTGCCCGCCTGGTCGGCGGTGGCGGGGGAGGGAAGAACCCCGAAGCCGCCCAGGCCGGCGGTCGCGACCCCTCACGCCTCGACGAGGCACTTGAAGGCGTCCGAAGGCAGCTCGGCGTGGGGATTTGACCACCTTGACGGAGGCAATGGTCATTCCCCCGACGGGGCGTGTGCTCGGCATCGATCTCGGCGCGAAGCGCGTGGGCGTGGCCATCTCGGACAGCTCGCAGACGCTTGCGACGGGGCTGGCCGTGCTCGAGGGTTTGCCCGCGCAGGTGGATGACGACATCGCCGCGCTGGTGCGCGAATGGGAGGTAGCGGGGGTGGTGGTCGGGCTGCCCCTTTCGATGTCGGGCGCCGAGGGCGCCGCTGCCTCGCGGGCGAGGCAGCGGGTGGAGAAGCTCAGGGCGGTCCTTGGCGTCGCGGGCGTCGCGGGCGTCGCGGTCGACACGGGCGTCGCGGTCGACACGGTCGACGAACGTCTCTCCACGGTCACCGCCGCGGCAGCGCTGCGGGCTGGGACCACCGCCGGGCCCGGCGCAGCAGGGGGGCGGCGGCGGCGCGCCGTGGTCGACAAGGTGGCGGCGGCGGTCCTTCTGCAGGGCTGGTTGGACGCGCGCAAAAGCGCCGGCTGGGCCCGATCGTGAGCACCAGGCGGCCTGGCGCGCCGGCAC
>JBPCRR010000155.1:0-12216 GCA_050996645.1 Acidimicrobiales bacterium
ACGTCGCCCACATGCAGACTCGTCCGGCCCGAGCCGATCGTCCCGAGGTGGATCTCCGGCGTCTAGTGTCAGGCTTCCTACGCATGGCACCGGACGTCGCTGTGGTGGGCGAGGTCAGGGAGCGAGAGGCGCTGCCGCTCTTGCTGACCCTCTCTTCCGGGGTGCAGGGGTTTACGACTATCCATGCTGGCTCGGCGCGCCAAGCCCTGTCTCGCCTCCGCTTCATCTGCCAGCTGGCCGAAACGGGGTCGGAGCTGACTGTCTCGGCCCTCTCCGCGCTGGTGAGTGAAGCAGTCGACGTGGTCGTCCATTGCGCTCGCCAGGGCCCCACGCTGCGAATCACGGAGGTCCTCACCGTCGAGGACCTTCAGGTTGGCGCCGGAACGGTCGCCTTTACCACGACCTCGGTCTTCACTAGGTCCCGTCACGACGAGCCCCTGAAGTGGACCGGGAACCTGCCCGTTAGAGCCACCCGACGTTTGGAGCTCGCAGGATATGACGTGCGTTCCCTCGCTGGCGGCAAGAGGCGCGCATGATCGGGGTGCTCGTAGCTGCGGTGGCGGCGTATGGGGTGTTCCTGGTGTACACGGCCGTCGTTTTCGGATGGGAGGGCTTCGGCTTCGGCCCCCCACGTCCTCGCCGTCGGCGCCCAAAAAACCAGTGGCTCGAGCAGGCTGGCCTCGACGGGGTTCGACCCAGCCAGGTTCTCACCGCGATGTCGCTGTTGTTCGCCCTGGGGGGCCTCCTCGCCTATGCCGTGTTCGGCGGGCTCCTGGCGGCGCTGCTGGCAGCGTTGCTCGCGGCGGGTTTCCCGATCGTCTCCTACCGTTCCCGGCGCGAGCGCCGGCTGACCGCGGCCCGTGAGACGTGGCCAAGAATGCTCGAGGAGCTGCGCCTGCTCACCGGCACCCTCGGCCGCCCGATACCGCAGGCCTTGTTCGAGGTTGGTCGACGTGCACCCGCCGAGCTGCGCCCGGCGTTCGCGGCGGCGGAACGAGAATGGCTGCTGACGACGGACTTCGCCCGCACTTTGAACGTACTCAAGACTCGGCTGGCGGATTCGACCGCGGACGTGGTGGCGGAAACGTTGCTCGTGGCGCACGAGGTCGGGGGAGGCGACGTCGAACGCAAGCTGGCGGAGCTGGTGGAGGACCGCATCTTGGATCTGCAGGGACGCAAGGATGCGCGGACCAAGCAGGCAGGCGTGCGCTTTGCACGCCGATTTGTGCTTGTGGTGCCTCTGGGGATGGCCTCGGCGGGGCTGTCCATCGGCAACGGGCGTGCGGCGTACGAGACGCCATCGGGACAGCTCGCGTTGGCCGTCGGGCTGCTCGGCGTGGTGGGCTGCTGGGTGTGGGCGGGCCGCCTTATGCGGCTGCCAGAGGAGCCGAGGGTCTTTGCAGGCGACTCCGTAGCCGCGATGTTGGGTTCAGGCGGCACGTCGTGAGCAGGTCTGCAGCGCTTGTGGGTGTGCTGATCTGGGCCGGAGGGACCCTCTTGCTGGCGCAGTCGCGCCGGCTGAACCGCCCCTCGCTGGCCGAGCGGCTTGGCCCGTTCAGTCCCGGGGCGGCCCAGCCGACCAGGACCGGGCTGTTGTCGGTCGAATCGCTGGGCGAAGTGGTCAGGCCCTTGGCCCAGCAGCTGGGCGATCGGCTGGCGAGCCTGTTCGGCGTGAGTGAGGAGCTGGAGTTGCGGCTCCGGCGCATCCATTCCCGCTGGGACGTGGCGGGGTTCCGGTTGCGCCAGCTGGCATGGACCGGCGCCGGCTTTGCTGCCGGCCTGGCCCTCGCGGTCGCCGGGCCGCCGCCAGCCGTGTCGGTGCTGGCGCTGTTCGGCGGGCCACTGCTCGCCTTTTTGGTGATCGAGCAGCAACTGGCATCAGAGTCGCAGAGGTGGCAGCAGGCTCTGGCTCAGGAGCTTCCGGTGGTCAGCGAGCAACTCGCCATGCTGCTCGCCGCCGGCTACTCGCTCGGCGCAGCGTTGAGCCGGGTTGCGAGCAGGGGTAACGGTTGCTGTGCCGCAGACCTCGGTGTCGTCGTCAACCGCATGCGCCAAGGCGTGAGCGCGACCGAAGCCCTGAGGGAGTGGGCAAGCGTCGCCCGAGTCGACGCGCTCGACCGGCTCACGAGCGTGCTGGCGCTCAACACCGAAGCCAGCGACCTGGGTCGCCTGGTGAGCGGCGAGGCTCGCCAAGCTCGGCGCGACCTGCAGCGCCGGACCACCGAGATCATCGAGCGGCGCGCCCAGCAGGTCTGGGTCCCCGTCGCTGTGGCCACCCTTGTTCCCGGGGTGATCTTGCTGGCGGTCCCGTTTCTTCACGCACTTCAGTTGTTCTCCAATGCCTGAGCCCCTACCTCGTCCAGCCGGGTTCCAACGTCTACGATCCCTCAACCGCACACAGATAAGGAGAATCATGCCTGCAACCGTGATCAAGACCCACTACCACCGGGGTGCTGGCGCCAATTCTAGGTGCGGTACCCGACGTCGTGAAGAGCGGGGAGAAGGGGTGATCTCTGCCGCCATCGCGGTGCTCGTCATGGCCTTCCTAGGTGTCGGCATGTGGATCGCCTTCAACGCCACCTTCCAGCACGCAGCGAAGAATGTCGACAACCAAGTCAACAATTGCATCGGCCAGACCAGCGCCAAGTGCTGAGCCGTGCCCGGCCGGGGTAGCCGAAGCCGGCACCGGTCTGGTCAGCGCGATCGTCGGATTGGCGATCTTCCTCGTGTTGTTGCTCTTCGCCGTCCAGGTACTGGTCAGGCTCTACGCCACTTCAACGCTGACCGCGACCGGCTTCGACGCCGCCCGCCAGGTCGCTTCGGCGCCCGGCGCCCCGTCGGCTGCGATTCCTCTGGCAGAGGCAACGGCGCGCCATCGCTTAGGGAGGTTCGCATCCGACCACACGACCTTCATCTGGCAAGAGGCGGACGATCAGCAGGTGGTGCTGAAGCTGGACTCCAGCTCGCCAGGCTTCCTCCCGCTACCGCGGTCGTTCCGCGAAATTCACCGCACGGTCACGGTCCGACGGGAACGCTTCAGATGAAGCCGATCCTCGGGCTCCGCGAGCGTTTTCAGCGTCGTGACGAGGCCGGGTTTGCCGGCGGAGCCGAGGCCCTCTTGTTCGGGCTGCTTCTGTTCGTCACCGGGACCCTGCTTGTCGCCTATGCGTGGAACGTGGTGGACACCAAGTCGGCGGTCGTCGCCGCGGCTCGAGAGGGTGCAAGGTCATTCGTCGAAGCCCCGAATCCTTCTGTGGCCGCCCCTCTGGCCACGCAGGCGGCGGAAGCCGCAATAGCCGGGTACGGGCGCGACCCCTCGCGGGCCCAGGTTGCCGTGACCTCGGGCGCGTTCGCGCGCTGCGCACGCATCACGATCACCGTGCGCTACCCGCTGCCGCTGGTCGTGGTCCCCTTCCTGGGCCACATTGGTGGAGGCGGTTCGGCGCAGGCCGTGCACTCGGAGTTGGTGGATCCCTACCGGAGCGGCCTGGCTGGGAGTGCTCGATGCGGTTGAGGTCGGCTCTGCGTCGATCTCACGGCGACACCCCCGAGCGTGGTGAATCGGGCAGCGCGCTGATCCTGGTGCCGGCCGGGTTTCTCGTACTGATGCTCCTCGCGGGGATGGCGGTCGACTCTGCGGCGGTCTACCTGGGCCAACGTCAACTCGGCGACGCCACGGCCGCAGCTGTGAACGACGCGGCGTCGGCGGCCCTCGACAACAACACCTTCTATTCCCGGGGCGTACTGCGGATCGACGCCGGGCGGGCCGCGCGGACGGTCTGTTCGAGCATGGCCGCTCAGGAGGCCGGAAATCTGCACGACGTGCGCGTGGAGATGGCGCTGACCCCGACCCAGGTTGAGGTGCGAGCGTCGGCGTCGGTCGACGCGATCTTCGGGATCGAGCCCCGATTCTCACATCGCCACGTGCGCGCGGATGCGGTGGCCGTTGCGACGACGACGGCCGGCTTCGTGGAGCAGCCGCTCGACAGCTTCCAAACCCTCAGTTGCTGAACCACCCCACCCATGCGACTCGCCCCCGCGGTTCGGTCGCCCGCCACGCCTGCGCGTCGCTCAGTGTGGGTAGGGCTTCGGGATGGCCAACAGCCGACAACCTGGTCGGGCCTGGGTCGGCTGCTCGGGCTGGGTCTATCGCGACTGGCGGGGAGTGGTGTACCCGGCATCCCTACCTCAGCGCCAGTGGTTCGCTCACTACGCCACGCAATTCGCAACGGTGGAGATAAACAACACCTTCTACCGGCTCCCGGCTTCGGCAACGGTGGATGCGTGGGCCGCGCAGGCTCCGGAAGGCTTCGTGTACGCGGTGAAGGTCGGCGGGTTCGGCAGTCATCGCATGAAGCTGCGCGACGCGGAGTCATGGCTCCCTCGTCACCTCGAGCGGGTGCAGCGGCTCGGCGCCGCGCTCGGTCCCAACCTGTTGCAGCTCCCACCCAGGTGGGGGCGCAACGTAGGCCGGTTGGAGGAGTTTCTCGCCGCGGCGCCGAGAACCCTTCGCTGGGCGGTGGAGCTTCGAGACGATTCCTGGTTGTGCGACGAGGTCTACGATCTTCTCAGGCGCTATAACGCCGCGCTGTGCATGCACGACCTTCTGGCCGCCCAGCCATGGGAACTGACGGCTGACTTCGCCTACGTCCGCTTCCATGGCCCCGACGCGAAGCGTCGACCCTATTGGGGCCGCTACGGCGGCCGCAGGCTCCGTCCGGTGGCGGATCGGCTCGCAGAGTGGCTCCAGCGTGGCGTCGACGTCTACGCCTATTTCAACAACGACCACGAGGGGGCGCCGGTGCTCGACGCGCGGTGGCTGGCCGATCGCCTGGGAAAGGCGGGGAGCGCCGCGCTGGGCTCGTCCCGCGGCCCGACGCCCGGTTCGCCCGAGTAGGGGTCGACAGACTCACCCCGGCCGGACGAGCCGTGCAGGCGGGCAGCGTGCGCAACCGCTCAGGCGTTGGGCGGGGCGCTCTCGGTCCATCGGCCGAGGGAGCCTGGCGCCACCGGGACCGGGCCGCCATGGCCGGGCGGAGGAGCATCCGCCTGGCGGTCGACAAGGGCCATTACTGCTCTTGTCAGAGGCTCCACGAGAGCGCTCGGCAGAGCCTCGTTGTCTCGTAGGGCGCCGTCCACCTTGCGCTCCGGTAGGAACACCGGGCCTGGCAGGTCTGCGATGCCGGGGAGGAGAACACCCAGCGCGGCGGTGATGTCCGAACGGGCCCGCGGGTGGCGAGGGGCGCGGTTGACGACCGGGAGCATCCGGCCCGGCGACACGCCGAGCTCGTGCAGGGACCGCATCAGGGAGCCCAACGAGTGCAGCCCTTTCAGCCCGGGAGCGCCGACGATCACTACGGCATCGGCTGTTGAAGTGGCGCTGCGGGCGAGATGATTGCGTTCCTCGACGTCGGCCGAGCCGCTCTCGGACTCGCCTTCGACGTCGCCGCCGACGTCTGCAACCACGACTTGAAAAGTGCGTCGGAGCCCGTCGAGGGTGACGTCGATGGCCTTGGGGCGAAGCACCGACCACGCGGCCGGCCGGCGCAGCCCAAGCAGCAGGCGGTAACCCCGAGAAGGCACCTCGAAGGTGCCGGCCCGGATCTCGCTTGGCGCGGGCCGGCCTAGGCGATGGGCCTCTACCAGCTCCTGGAGCCCGGGCCCTAGGTCCCGGGCATCGTGGAGCAACGCCTGGTCGGCGCGAAGGGCCAGGTCGGCGAGGAGGATCCGTCCACCATGGCGCGGATCGCCGGCGAGCCCCTGTGCGAGCGCCACCGCCACGGTCGAAGCCCCGGTGCCCCCGGGTCCACAGACTGTCAACATGTGGCCCCGCCACAGCGGCGCGGGTTGGTCCTCGAGGATTGGCGGCAGCTGACTGGCGTCGCTCACCAACGCGGTGTGGGCACCGAGTGCCGCCAAGAGGTCGCTCCGGGCGAACCCCGCCGGCAGCACCGCTGAGACCCCGAGGTCGTCGGGTGTCCACGGCGGTCCCCGCCCATCGGTCACAACCAGCACCGGGGTGCCGGCGTCGACGCTCGTTGCCACGAGGTCGCGGTCGAACGCCGCGAGGCTGGCGTCGATCAACAGCGCCGAGTAGGGACGCCCGCTGGCAAGGTGCACGCGCACCTCCTCGGCCGACACGCACTTGACGAACTCCGCAGCGATGCTCGACGAGGTCGTCCACTGCGACAGCTCCTTGAACCACGGCGCCCTTGCTTGCGCCAGGCCAAGCAGGACGTATCGGCCCTCAGGCATCGGCCCTACCCGTTGCCAGAGGGCGGTTGCGCACCGACCGCTGTGCCAGCGCCCGGAGACTTGCCGGTTACAGCGTTGCCGAGGCCCTGGCCATCGGACGGTTCGCCGACCACGACCGTGAGGGTGCCCGTGTGCTCCGCGTGGACTATCGCCTCCACCTCAGCGAGGGTCGGGACCCCAAGCGTGACTATCCCTCCAGAGGAGCTGCCGACCAGCTCCGAGGATGAGCGTGACAAGGACAGCACCGACGCTCCGCGAACCACGAGGCTGGTGGTCGCCGAGGCGTCGTTGCCGACCGTGACCAATACGTCGGTCATCTCTCCTGGCCCAAGGGGGGCCAGATCCGAAGCGGCCACTGGGACCGGCACTGGACGGAGCGCCGGCTGTTGGCCGGTTGGAACGAGCGCGCTGCTCTGGACCAGGTCGCCGGTGCCGAGCGCGGTCGCGAGGACACGACCCACCAGGCGGTTGGGGTCGCTGAAGGCGTTGCGAGCAGTGCTCTGTCCGGGCAGGCGCATGTTGGCGGTTGACAGGTCACCAGGAGCCAACCGGGTCCCCGCGGACAAGTCGTGGCGCGCGATCACCCAAGCTGGTCCTGAGGAACCCTGGCCCGATACCCAGGTGCTAAAGACCACCACCGCCGCCACGGCCATCAGCAGGCCTCCGACGACCGCGCGGCCGCTCGGCAGCGCTCGACGCCTCCCCAACCGTCCAGCGGTCTGCTTGGAAGGCGAGGCCGCCTCAGCTGCCGCGGGAGACCCCCACCCCGAGGATCGCACTTGCACGACATGAAATCTATCGAGAATCCACCTGTTTGTCTATCGCCCACTGTAACATATTTGCATGGACCAGCAGATCCGCTGGATGGGGACGAAGGAAGCTTGCGAGAGGCTGGGCGTCACCTTACGGACGCTGTACCGCTTCATCGACGAAGGTCAACTTCCGGCATACAAGATGGGTCGGGTCATCCGCCTGCAGGAGGCTGACCTGGAGAGCTTCATCGATCGCATGCGGATATCCCCCGGAGCCCTCGAGCACCTCTATCCCGAGCCCAAAGCCCACTCCGGGCCGGCTGACGAGAATGAGGGCGTGGGCGCGGGAGGCCGCGGCGAGCCCTGAGGCGCGCTGAGGCATAGGTCGCGCTGGCCGTACAGGCCTCATGTCAAAGCGATGCGCAGCTCTCGATCGCCGCGAGCGCAACGTGGACAATTGTGCGGGTCGCACCCTCAACGCGAAGCGACACCAGGTCGACTCCAGCGGCGACAAGGGCACCCGTGAGGTGTTGGCCGTCGGACATTCGAAGCCGAACCGGCGCGCGCTCCGCCGCCAGGTCGGCCAGCGCGTCCGCCATGCGTTGGGGGAGACGAGCGGGCCGGTCGCCCGCGGCGACGGTCCCCGCCAGATCGGCGCTGGTGACTGTCAGCACAGCTGCGGTGGACACCAGGGTTGTGCCGTGGGCGGCGCTGACGACGCAGAAGTCACGTCCCACCCCCACCAAGCGACCCGAGTGACGCCCGGCCTTCGTGGTCAACACAGCGTCGACGCGCCGCTCGGCCAGGTCGATGAGCAGCCCGGTCAGGGTCGCTTCCTCGCCGGCCTGCTGGCGCAGCCAGCGCTCCTTGGAGCGGGACTCTCTGGCGTTGCTCAGCCTCTCCTGCGCAATCCATGACGCCCAGCCAGAGTCGATCTCGTCGCGCTCGCGGGCGGAGCCGCTGCCCGATCGCTCCTCGTCCACGTCGGGCAACGGTAGCGTGAGCGAGATGGCCGACTGCCTGTTCTGCAAGATCGTGTCGGGCGAGGTTCCATCGAGCGAAGTCGCCTCCACCCCTGCGACTTACGCGTTCCGAGACATCAACCCCGCGATGCCCGTGCACGTGCTGGTCGTGCCACGTCGCCACATCGCTAGCGCAGATGAGATCCGCGCCGAGGACGCCGACGTCCTGGCCGAGATGCTCTCGACCGCTCAAGGGGTGGCGCGCTCCGAGGGAGTCGCCGAGCGTGGCTATCGCCTCGTGTTCAACGTGGGCGACGACGCGCTCAACAGCGTGGCGCACCTGCACCTGCACGTGCTCGGAGGCAGGCGCATGGGCTGGCCGCCCGGGTAGCGGTTAGCCTGGCTGCGAGAACTTCTGTGCCCAACACCGTCGTCACCGTCCCCAACCACCTGATGCCCCGCCTGGTTGGTCCTCTCAACGAGAACCTGCGGCTGGTCGAAGACTCGTTTGCCGGGACGCGGATTCTCACGCGGGGCAACGAGTTCACGATCGACGGCGTCGACGCCGCGCTCGCAGCGCGCCTGATCGACGAGTTGCGGATGCTGCTCGAGCAGGGCGCGGCAGTCGACCCCCAAGTGGTGCACCGCACGATCGACATGGTCCGCGCCGACGAGCGACCGTCCGAGGTGCTCACAACTGAGGTCATGCGATCGGTCAAGGGCCGTTCGGTGCGGCCGAAGACGAGCGGCCAGAAGCGCTACACCGACGCGATGGCGGGGAACGTGATCACGTTCGCCATCGGGCCGGCGGGCACCGGCAAGAGCTACCTGGCCGTGGCGCTCGCTGTCCAGGCCCTTCAAGCCAAGACAGTCGACAGGATCATCTTGACCCGACCGGCAGTCGAAGCAGGCGAGAGGCTCGGGTTTCTCCCCGGCGACCTCATGGCCAAGATCGACCCCTACCTGCGACCGCTGTACGACGCTCTCTACGACATGCTCGGCACCGAGGGTGCAAGGCGTCTTCTTGAAGCGGGCACCGTCGAAGTGGCCCCTTTGGCCTACATGCGCGGAAGGACCCTCAACAACAGCTTCATCATCCTCGACGAAGCCCAGAACACCACCCCTGAACAGATGAAGATGTTCCTCACCCGGATCGGCTTCGGGTCCAAGGTGGTCGTCACCGGCGACGACACCCAGGCGGACCTTCCCGGCGGCCGCTCGGGGCTGGTTGGCCTCGAGGCCATACTCTCGGGCATCGAGGACCTCGCTTGGGTCCACCTCGGAGTGTGGGGTGGGGTGCGCCATCGCATCTTGGCCGACATCGTCACGGCCGACGAGACGGCAACCGCGCCGACCAGGCCTTGCGCCGCCGGGCCGCTCTGAGAGATCCGTCGGATGGGCATCGCGGTATTCGCCGCAGACGAGCAGACGGAGCAGCCGGTGGACGCGCTTCGCTGGGTGAAGCTCGCCGAGGCGGCGCTCAACCACCAGGGAGTGCGCGGTGATGCGGAGCTGTCGATCCTGTTCGTGGACGAGGCGGCGATGGCCGACCTCTGCCGGCGCTTCCTCGCCAAGGACGGCCCGACCGACGTGCTGGCGTTTCCGATCGACGAGGAGCCTCCCGACAGTGGGCGGTCGCCGGACTCGGGCGGCACCGGTCCCGGGTTCACCGCCGACGCGCCCGAGGCCCCCGCGCTGCTCGGCGACGTGGTGATCTGCCCGGCGGTCGCTCAGCGCAATGCGACGTCCCACGCGGTCACCTACGAGGACGAGCTCGCATTGCTGGTGGTCCACGGAGTGCTGCACCTGCTCGGGATGGACCACGAAGACCCAGCGGAGGCCGAGTCGATGGAGGCGCGCGAGCGAGAGCTGCTGGAGCTGTATCACCACCAGCCGACAGCCGGGGCGGTCGAGACGTGATCGCAGTTTCTCGCCACGCGTTCAGCAGCACGGACACCGTGCTCGTGATCGTCGTGGTGGTACTGATCTTCCTGACCGGCTTCCTGGCGCTGTCGGAGACCGCCTTGACCCGCATGTCGAAGATCAAGGCCCTGACCCTGGTCGAAGAGGGCCACCGGGGAGCCGCGACCCTGCTGCGACTGGTGGAGCACACCGAAAGAGTGCTGCCGGTCGTGCTGTTCGCGTTGGAGCTGTGCACCCTGGTCGCCGCGACGCTGGTTGGCGTGGTGGCCGCGCACGTGTTCGGCGGTCTCGGGGTGATGGTGGCGACGATCTTCGAAGTGGTCGTCATCTTCGTGGTGGCGGAGCTGGCCCCCAAGACCTGGGCGGTCCAGCACAGCCAGCGGGCGGCGCTGTTCACGGCGCCGGCGATCCGCTTCCTCGTGGCCCTGGCGCCACTGCGGTGGATCACCCGGGCGCTGATATCGGTCTCAAACGCCCTGCTCCCGGGGAAGGGCCTGCGGGAGGGCCCCTACGTGTCGGAGGAGATGCTTCTGGCAATGGCCGACACCGCAGTGGAGGAGGAGGTGATCGAGCACCGCGAGCGGACCCTGATCCACTCGATCATCGATTTTGGTGACACCATCGTGCGCGACGTGATGGTGCCGCGCCCGGACATGGTCACCGTAGAGTCCCGGGCGTCGATCGCCGACGTGGTCGACCTCGCGATCGCCGCGGGCTTCAGCCGCATCCCGGTCTTCGGCCGGGGCATTGACGACATCGTCGGCATCGTGTTCGTGAAGGACCTGATGCGGGCGGAACGGGAGCGACGTAGCGCCGAGGAGGTCTCGACCATCCTGCGCGAGGCTCAGTTCGTCCCGGAGAGCAAGAGGGTCTCGGCGCTGATGGGAGAGATGCAGGCGAACAAGAACCACATGGCGATTGTGGTGGACGAGTATGGCGGTACTGCGGGCCTGGTAACCCTCGAGGACGTGATCGAAGAGCTGGTGGGAGAGATCACAGACGAGTACGACACCGAGCAGGCCGAGGTGGAGCAGTGCGAGGACGGGTCGATCCTGGTGAACGCCCGGATGCCCATCGATGAGGTCAATGAGCACCTCGACGGCAGCGAGCTGCCGGAGGGCGATTGGGACACCGTCGGGGGCGTGATCTACAGCCAGCTCGGCCACGTGCCGAGCGAAGGGGAGGCCATCGAGGTGGCCCACCATCGCCTGGTCGCCGAGCGGGTACAGGGTCGTCGTATCGGCCTGGTGCGGATACAGCCGCTGGCCCACTCGGAGGCGGCAGCGCCCGACAACGAGCCGTGATCGAGGGCTGGCGGTCGGGGTTCGCCACGTTCGTTGGGCGACCAAACGTCGGGAAGTCCACCTTGTTGAACGCCATCCTCGGCCGCAAGGTCTCGATCACCTCCCGCGTGGTCCAAACCACGCGAAACCAGGTTCGAGGGGTCCTACAGCGCCCGCACCTGCAGGTGGTCTTCGTGGACACGCCGGGCATCCACAAGCCTCGGACCTTGCTCGGCCAGCGTCTCAACGACACGGCGACGTCTGCTCTGTCCGATGTCGACGTGAAGGTGCTGGTGGTCGACGCGACCGCGCCAATCGGACGCGGGGATCGCTTCGTCGCCGCCATGCTGCCGACCAGCGCGCTGTGCGTCGTCAACAAGACCGACATCGCCAGCCGGGCTCAGGTCCTCGCGCAGCTCGCGGCGGCGGAGGGCTTGGGCCTCGCCGAGTACTTCCCGGTCTCGGCTCGAAGCGGCGACGGGGTGGAAGCGTTGACCGCGGCGATAGTCGAGCGCATGCCGGAGGGTCCGCAGCTCTACCCCGACGACATGGTGACCGACGTGCCCGAGGCCTTCTGGGTGGCGGAGCTCGTGCGCGAGCAGCTGCTGGCTGTAACCCGCGAGGAGGTGCCCCACTCGATCGCTTGCCGCGTCACAGAGTGGGAGTGGCCAAGGGTTCGCTGCGAGATCCTGGTCGAGCGGGAGTCCCAAAAGGCCATAGTGATCGGCCGGGGAGGCGAGGTGCTGAAGGCGGTGGGCACCAGCGTGCGGTCCCAGATGCCGGCTGGCGCTTACCTCGAACTGTTCGTCAAGGTCGACACGGACTGGCAGAGCCGCCCGAAGGCACTGGAGCGCCTGGGCTATTGAGCGGCTGGGCTACTCGGGGGCCGCGGGGCCACCGGGCCCTGGGAGCCCCGAGCGTCGGCGGCGCGCAGGGGAGCCAGGAAGGCGAGCACCTCGTCCCTGTCGCGGGTGCGACGCATGGGGGGGAGCGCCCGCACCAGCGCCCAGCGGTAGCGCGCCCGTCCCAGGCGGGGATCGA
>JBPCRR010000162.1:0-3118 GCA_050996645.1 Acidimicrobiales bacterium
AGCAGCGTGGACTTGCCGGCGTTGGTGTAGCCGACGAGCGACACGGTGGCGAGGCGTCCCCGACGCCTCCCCTTGCGCTGCAGGCGGCGGTGCTTGGTCAGCTCCCGCAGCTCGCCTTCGAGCTTCGTCATGCGCCGCAGCAGGCGTCGGCGGTCGACCTCGAGCTGGGTCTCACCGGGGCCGCGGGTGCCTATGCCGCCGGCCTGCTGCGACAGGGCGCGGCCCTTGCCCCGAAGCCGCGGAAGCCGGTAGCGCAACTGGGCCAGCTCTACCTGGGCCTTGCCTTCCTGGGTGCGCGCGTTCTGGGCGAAGATGTCGAGGATCACCGCGGCGCGGTCGATGGCGGTTCGCCCGAGGATCTTCTCGAGGTTGCGGGATTGCGCCGGGCTGAGCTCGTCGTCGAACACGACAGTGTCGGCGTCGACGGCGAGGGACACCTCGCGCACCTCCTCCGCCTTGCCCTTGCCGACATATGTCGCGGGGTCGGCGCGCTCGCGGCGCTGGTGCACGCGCGCTGCTTCGTCGGCGCCAGCGGTGTCGACCAGCAGCGAAAGCTCGTCGAGGTGACGCTCGGTCTCGTCCTCCCGATCGGGCGGGATCGTGACGCCGACCAGGACGATCTTCTCCCGGAACGCGCGCTCGATCAGGGTCAAGGTGATACCTCCACGTCGCACACGGCGATGCGTTGACTGGTCCCGGCGAGGGTGATCTCCCCGTCGTCGGCGATGCCCACGACGACCGCCCCGCCAGGCTGGCGCACGGTCACCCGCCCACCCACGCGCCCCCAGTGGTGGAACGCCACGGCCGCTGCGCAGGCCCCGGTCCCGCAGGCGAGGGTCTCACCCACGCCCCGCTCCCATACCCGCATGGTCACCTCGTCGGGGCCCGGGCCCAAGGTGGCGAACTCCACGTTGATGCCCCCGGCCTCCGTGGCCTCGAGCGCCGGCCCGAGCGCTCCCACGTCCACGGTCGCGGGATCGGGGCCTGCCACGACCAGGTGCGGGTTGCCCACGTCGACGAGCAGCTGGCCGTGACCGACGTTGCAGCGGCCCATGCCACCCCGACTTGGCTCGCCCTGAACCTTGGCGACGCCCATCTCCACGCTGCCCCACATCGTGTCGGGCTCGGCGGTGGCCCGCAGCGTCACCTTCTTGCACCCCGCCGGCGTGAGCACACCGAACGGCTCGTCGAGGCCCACCAGTCCGGCGTCGGCGGCGGCGTGGGCCAGGCAGCGCACGCCGTTGCCGCTCATCTCTGCGTCGCTGCCGTCGGCGTTCCACAACCTGAAGGTCAACCGCGCGCCGGGAGTGTCCCCGCCCGCAGCGCCGGCGAGCTCTTCGAGGACCAGCTCTCCGAGGATCAGCCCGTCGGCGCTGATCCCCCGGTGGCGATCGCACATCCGCCGCGCCAAGCCGGCGTCGACCCCGCGCGCGTCGGCACCGTGGCCGTCGAGCGCGACGAGGAAGTCGTTGCCCAACCCGTGGAATTTGGTGACGGTGAGCTTCACGCCGCCCAGTCTCCCAGCAGCGCCGGCAGGACGGCGAGCGGATTATCTGGCGCTTCGAACCACGAGATGCGCGGGTCTCGCCGCCACCACGCCCGCTGGCGGCGTGCGAAGCCCCGCGTCCGGCGCACCGCCTCGGTCATAGCGAGGTCGAGGGCGATCCCGTCCTCGAGATGGGCGAGCACCTCGCGGTAGCCGAGCGCCTGGCGGGCGGTCCTGCCGAGCCCCGCCGGTCGACAGCGCAGGGCACGCACCTCCTCGACCAACCCGCCGGCGACCATGGCGTCAAAGCGCCGAGAGATCCGCTCGGCCACCACGTCGGTCGGAAGCCACACGCCGGCGAGCCGCCACGGCGTCGGGGGGAAGGCGCTGACTCCTGGGCCAAAGGTCGAGAAAGGGCGCCCGCTGCCGAGGGTCACCTCCAGCGCCCTCACGATCCGGCGGCGATTGGTCGGCTCCATTCGGGTGGCGGCGAGTGGGTCAAGGGCCTCCAGGCGGCGGTGCAGAATGGCGGTATCAGCCTCGGCGCTGAGCTCGGCGACCACGGCGGGGTAACGGCCCGGCGGCGCCCAGCCGTCGACCAGCGCCTGGAAGTACATCGCAGTCCCCCCGACGAGCAGGGCGCGGTGGCCCCGGGCTTCGATGCCGGCGAGGGCGTCGCGCGCCGCCATGCACCAACGGGTCACGTCCCAGTCGTCGCAGGGGTCTGTCAGGTCGATCAGGTGGTGGGCAACCCTGCCCCGGTCCACCGGCGACGGCTTGGCGGTGCCAATGTCCATGCCGCGGTAGACCTGCATCGAGTCCACGGTGACGATCTCCAAGTCACCGAGCTCATCGGCCAGAGCCAGGGCGAGCTCCGATTTGCCGGAGGCGGTGCAGCCCACGAGGGCGAGGTGCGCGCTCAGACCGCGGCCACCGGGATGCGGGTGCGGTGGCGGGGGGCGGCGGTGACCTCGCGCAGCTCGCCTTCGAGGAAGTGCGGTGCGCCGCGGGTGACGAGGACCTCGGCCCACGACCCTGCAGGCAGAGGCCGGCTCGGGGCCCCGAAGTGCACCAGCTTGCCCTGACGAGTGCGGCCGCTCACCATCGATTGGTCGCGCTTGGAGCGGCCCTCCACCAACACCTCCTCCACCCGGCCTTCTCGAGCCTGGTGGCGGGCCAGCGCGGAGCGCTCCACCACCACCCGGAGTTTCTCGAAGCGCTCGGCCACCACGTCTGGCGCGACGAACTGCTCCACCCGGGCGGCCGCCTCCGTCCCCGCGCGAGCGGAGTAGATGAACGTGTACGCGCTGTCATAGCCCGCCTCCGCCGCCACCTCCAGGGTCTGATCGAAGTCCGCGTCGGTCTCTCCCGGGAAGCCGACGATGATGTCGGTGGTGACCGCGAGGTCCTCGATCGCTGCCCGCGCGGCGGCCAGACGCTCCAGGTAGCGATCGGCGGTGTAGCCCCGGTGCATCTGCGCCAGGATCCGGTCGCTGCCCGACTGCAGAGGAAGGTGGAGGTGCTCCACGACTGCGGGTTCCGACGCCATCACCGCGACGGTCTCGGGGCGCAGGTCCTTCGGGTGCGGGCTGGTGTAGCGGACCCGGCGGATGCCGTCGACCCGTGCCACCT
>JBPCRR010000193.1:0-2545 GCA_050996645.1 Acidimicrobiales bacterium
ACCCCAGTGCACCGCAGACAACCGCCGGCTGGCTCCCACTCCCATGATCGCCGAAGTCATGATGTGGGTGGACGACACAGGCATGGCGTAGCCGTAGGCCGATACCAGCAGCACCGTCGAAGCGGCACTCTGGGCGGCGAAACCCCGCGGGGGATCGAGGGTGGTGATGCGGTTGCCAAGGGTGCGGATGATCCGCCATCCCCCCGCCAGTGTGCCAAGCCCCATGGCCGCGGCAGCGGAGAGAATCACCCAGTCCGGCACGCGAAAGCCATGGAGATGGCCAGTCGTGACCAATGCCAGCGTGATCACACCCATGGTCTTTTGGGCGTCTTGGGTTCCGTGGCTGAAGGCCATCGCAGCCGTCGACAAAGTCTGTGCGCGACGGAATCCCCGGTTGACCAGGGCCGGGCGCAGTCGGCGGAAGCCCCACAAGATCAGCACCATGACGAGATAACCCAACGCCAGGCCGATCAGCGGGGAGACGGCCATCGGAACTATCACCTTGTCAACGAGGCCGTGCCACTTCACGGTCCCGGCCGAGCCGATGGCCGCCCCCACCAGCCCCCCGATCAGGGCGTGGGTCGATGACGAGGGCAGCCCCAGTCGCCAGGTGAGCAGGTTCCAGGCGATCCCGCCGATCAGAGCAGCGAACACAATGACCAGGCCCTTCGTGCCGCCCGGCACCGAGATGATCCCCTTCCCCACGGTGGCGGCCACTTTGGTCGACACCAAAGCGCCGACAACGTTGAGACCCGCGGCCATCATCAATGCAGTCAGTGGGCGCAACGCCTTGGTCGTGATCGACACCGCCACCGCGTTGGCTGCATCGTGGAACCCGTTGGTGAAGTCGAAGCCCAACGCCACCGCCACCAACACCACGAGACCGACCGTTCGCATGAGCTCAGGGGCCTCAGAGGTCGCTTACCGGAAGCACGATGGCGGACGGGTGATCGGGGTCGTGGAAGACCTCCTGGTCAGATGCCACGAGGGTGGTCGCGCCACCAAGGGGCTCGCCGCTGCCGGGATTGCGGGCAAACAGGGGATGCGCCCCGCTCGATACCTGAAGACGGATTCGGTGCCCGACGCGGAAGGTGTTGGCCGTCGGCCACATCGACACCTCGACGCGACGGACACCGTCGCTGGGGACTGAGCCCTCCGAGGGCTCGAGGCGCAGGATACCGTCACTCAGGTTTCGCGAGCGCCCGCGGCGGTCAACATCGCAGAGCCGGAGGAACACGTCAGTGTGGGGTTGGCTGGCGCGAACCCAGATTTCGGCACGGATGGGGCCGGCCACGGTCACTGGCGAGCTCAGGACGTCGCTCGTGTAGGTGAGGACGTCAGCGCGCCTTTCCCGCCGGCGTTGGTTTCGCCGCCCGGCCGTGAAGACGTCAAGTGACGGGCCACCCACCCCTGGGGTCGGGTCGGCCGGATCGTATCGATAACTGTCAGGAGACCCCGACGCGGGCCCGCCTACAGCCAGGCTGCCGCCGGCGTGCAGGTGCCAGCGCTGCAGGGTCGACGGCGGTGGCCACGTGTCCAGGTGCACCCACCGACGCGAGCCCATGACGAACAGCCTCACCCCCTCCCATAGATCGGGGCTGCTGCGGCCACGCAGCTGAAACCCGAACCAGTCGAGGGTGTCGCGCAGGCCCGCTGCGCCGCCGCGGGGGCTGGCGTGGGTCCACGGGCCGATGGTCAGGCGGACCTGACGCCCTGCGTCGCGCAGCTTGGCGAAATCCCCCACCTGTGCGGGCAAGAAGATGTCGTACCAGCCCCCGACCATCGACGCCGGCGGAACCTTCCCGACGTCGCCGGAGAAGTCGATGGGGTCCCACCAGGGGTCGTCCGGTCGGTCGTGGACCAGCCAGTCCTGATAGCAGGCGATGCGCCGGCCGAGGGTCAAGGTGTCGGCGTCGGCCAGCGGCAGGGCAGCGAACGCCGGCCGCATCCGCCGGCGGCTGGTGGCGATGGCCAACAGCAGCCGCCGCGGCCCCCGCTCCTGGAACTCGAGCTGGTGCAGCCACGCCGCCCCTGTCTCCAAACAGAACGAACCACCGGGAAAGATTACGCTGTCACGCACGCGTGCCGCCGTCACCTGAAGCGCCAGTGCGGCCAGTTGCGGCGGCGGCTCATCGGCAACCGCCCACTGGGTGAGGCCCATGTAGCTGGGCCCGAACATGCCAACCGGGCCCACGCACCACGGCTGCGCGACGAGCCACTCGAGGGTGGCCTTCCCGTCGGCTCGCTCGTGAAAGAACGGCTCCCACTCCCCGCCGGAGCCGAACGTGCCGCGGCAGCTCTGCACAACGACCTGGTAACCGCGTCGGGCGAACACCCGCCATAGGCCTCCGAGCGTGGCCCGACCATAGGGGGTTCGCACGAGCACCACCGGGGCGTGCGGCACCGACGGCGAGAGCCAGCGGTCTGCCAGCAAGATGGCGCCGTCGGGCATCTCGACCTTCAGATCCCGCTCGACGGTCACGTCGTCGTTGTCTGCCGGCGGCAGCCCTGCGATTCGGCTGAGCCGCCGCCCGCGCCTGCTCAT
>JBPCRR010000201.1:0-11841 GCA_050996645.1 Acidimicrobiales bacterium
AGGCCTCGGCAGAAGGCTCGAGCGACATCGAGCTCAGCCCTCGGGTCTGGTCGAGCAGCCCCCCTGTCCCGTAAGCCATGCCGGCGGAGTGCACCGCCCGCAGGCGCAACAGGGCCCGGCGCAGCCCCACCGACAACGTCTCGTATGCGCTGTACATGTTCGCCCAGACGGTGTCGCCTCCATAGGGCGGGACGTCCCAGGCGTGCAGCACGGTGTACGACGGCGGCTCTGGCAGATAGCTCAGATCGCTGTGCCAGGCGTTGGCGAAGTTGAGCTGGTCCTCCGGCTCCTTGATTACCCGGATGACGTAGGGGCGCCCTTCCAGCGGTGCCACGAACGGCGTCCGGTCGCGCCCGCCCAGCTCGTCGGTCAGCTTCTCCAGCTCGTCGAGGTTGAGTGCCTGATCCGGAAGCGCGACTACCAGGTGCTCGGCGAGGGCTCGCCGGATCACGTCGAGGTCGTCGCCGGAGCCGCCGCCATCGCCGCCGCCACGCCCGCCCAGCTGTATGCCCTTGAGCACCGCCCCGAGGGACCCGGCAATGGGTTCGACTCCGACCATGCGGGGATCGTAGGCCCAAGCCGGCGGCGGCTACCGTCTAGGTGTGAGCAACACCGCCTCTGGCGCGCCGCCCCCCGCGCCGGCGCTCGGCGTGCTGGCGTCCGGGACCGGCACCATCCTGGCGGCGATCCTCGAAGCGTCGGTGCCCGTGGCGGCGGTGCTGGTCGACCGGCGGTGCCGGGCGATCGACGTGGCTGCGAGCGCCGGGGTGGCCGTCGAGGTGGTCGAGCGGGAGAGCTACGGCGCCGACTTCGAAAGGGTCGCCTACACCTACCGTGTGGTGGACGCCCTGAAGCGCCACCAGGTGGACGTGGTGGCCATGGCCGGCTTCGGCACCGTGCTGGCCCCGACGATCTTCGACGTCTACGCCGGAAGGATCCTCAACACCCACCCGGCGCTGCTGCCCGCGTTCAAAGGTTGGCACGCGGTTCGTGACGCATTGGCGGCCGGCGTCGCCGAGACCGGCTGCACCGTCCACGTCGCCACCGAAGCCGTCGACGAAGGGCCCGTGCTGGCTCAACAGGCCGTGCCCATACTTCCCGGCGACACCGAGGAGACCCTTCATGAGCGCATCAAGGCGGTCGAGCGCCGCTTGTACCCTGACACCATCAGAACCTTTCTCCAACGCCTCGAGGGAACTAGCCCGTGAACGTCCTGGTCTCGGTTTATGACAAGACCGGCCTGGTCGACTTCGCCCGCTCGCTCAGCGCCCTCGGCCATCGCCTGATCGCCAGCGGGGGCACCGCCACCACCCTCAGCGACGCCGGCATCGACCACGTCACCGTCGAGTCGGTCACCGATGCCCCCGAGATGCTCGGCGGTCGGGTCAAGACCCTGCATCCCCGCATCCACGCCGGCATCCTCGCCGACCGCTCCAAGCCCGAGCACCTCGCCGACTTGGAGGTGCAGGGGATCGAGGGGATCGACCTGGTGGTCTGCAACCTGTACCCGTTTACGACCGATCCGTCGATCGAGCTGATCGACGTCGGCGGTCCCACCATGTTGCGCGCCGCAGCCAAGAACTGGGCGCACGTCGGTGTCGTCGTTGACCCCGCCGAGTACGACCCGGTGCTCTCCGATCTGCGGGCAGCCGGCGAGCTGTCAGAGGGGCTGCGCCACCGCCTCGCCCGCGCGGCCTTCGCCCACACCGCCGGGTACGACGCCGCGATCGCCGCCTGGTTCGACGAGATGGCGCCAGCTCAGACCGTCGATGGCGCGCGGTTACCCACCACCATCCACCTGGCTCTCGAGCTCGCCCAGCCCCTGCGCTATGGGGAGAACCCCCACCAGGCCGGGGCCCGCTACCGCGTCGTGGGCGAGCGCAGCTGGTGGGACGACGTCGTTCAGCACAGCGGCATGGCCTTGTCCTACCTCAACCTTTACGACGCGGACGCCGCCTGGCGCCTGGTGCACCAGCTCTCCGACCTGGGACAGGCCGCCGCCGTCGTGGTAAAGCACGCCAACCCATGCGGGGCGGCGGTCGCCCGTGACGGCCTGGCGGCCTACGACAAGGCCTTCGAGTGTGACCCGATGTCGGCTTTCGGGGGGATCGTGGCGCTTTCCGCCCCCGTCGACGCCGCGCTTGCAGGAGAGCTGGTCGCCAACCCCAAGGCAGACGTGCTCATCGCGCCCGCGTACGACGAGGCGGCCCTGGAGCTTTTCGCCGCCAAGCGCAAGAACATGAGGGTGCTGTCGGCGCCGGCGCCCACCCCTGACCGCTGGCACCTCCGCCAGATCAGCGGGGGGTGGCTGGCCCAGGAGCCCTACCGGTTTGCCAGGAGCCGGGCAGACTGGCAGGTCGTGACCGATCGCCAGCCCACCGAGGAGCAGTGGAGGGACCTGGAGCTTGCCTGGCGGGTCTGCGCGGCCGTCAAGTCCAACGCGATAGTCCTCGCCGCCGGCGGCATGGCGGTCGGCATCGGGGGGGGCCAGCAGAACCGGGTCACCCCCGGCGAGATCGCCACGGCAAGGGCCAACGGCCGGGCGAAGGGGGGCGCGGCCGCGAGCGACGCGTTCTTCCCGTTTCGCGACGGTGTCGACGCGGTAGCCGCGGCGGGCGTGGCGGCCGTCATCCAACCGGGCGGGTCGATGCGCGACGACGAGGCGATCGCAGCGGCCGAGGAGCACGGGCTGGCGATGGTGTTCACGGGCGAGAGGCAGTTCCAGCATTGAGCCCGGTCTTGCTCGCCGGCGCGCCGGTCGCGGATGCCGTCTTGGCCGAGGTCACCGAGCGGGTGGCCAAGCTCGCCGCGGCCGGGCGCTCGGTCGGCCTGGCCACCGTGCTGGTCGGCGACGACCCGGCCTCCGCGGGCTACGTCGCCAAGAAGCACCAGGCCTGCGAGCAGGCGGGGCTGGTCTCGATGGACGTGCGCATCCCAGCGAGCGCCACCCAGGCCGACCTCCTCGCCGAGATCGAGCGGCTCAATGCCGATCCCGCGATCGACGGGTACCTGGTCCAGCACCCGGTGCCGCCCGGCTTCGACTTCACCGAGGCCGTGGCGGCCATGGATCCCGCCAAGGACTCCGACGGGCTCCACCCCACCAACCTGGGCATGCTGGCTCTCGGGGACCCAAACTCCCCCCGGCCGTGCACCCCGATCGGGATCCAGGCGATGCTGCTCCACTACGGGGTCCCGACCGCCGGCCGCCGGGTGGTGATAGTCGGGCGCGGCCCGACCCTCGGGCGGCCGTTGTCGATGTTGCTCGCGCTGAAGGAACCGGGCGCCAACGCGGCGGTGACGGTCGTGCACACCGGGGTGGCCGACTGGAAGTCGCTCACGCGGGAGGCCGACATCGTGGTGGGCGCCGCCGGCGTCCCCAACATGATCACCCCCGACGCCTTGCGTCCTGGGGTCTGCGTGATCGGCGGGGGGATGACATGGGAGGGACGGCGCGCCCTGTCTGATGTCGACGAATCGTGCGCGGAGGTGGCGGGCTGGATCACCCCCCGCCTCGGGGGGGTCGGGGTGACCACGGTCGCGATGCTGCTGCGCAACACCGTGGCCGCAGCCGAGCGTCGCAGGACCGTCGCGGCCGCCGAGCACGGCACCGTCGCGACGGGTGAGGGCTGATGGCTCGGATCTCGGACCTGCTCGCGGCGGGTCGCACGTTCTCGTTCGAGTTCTTCCCGCCGAAAGACGACGCAGAGCACGCACGGCTGGTGTCGGCGCTCACGGAACTCCAGCCGCTTGAGCCGTCGTTCGTCTCGGTCACTTACCGCGGCGGGCGGTCCTCTAGGGAGCGGACCCACGACCTGGTGGTCGGGATGCTTCGCACGACGACGCTGACCCCGATGGCGCATCTCATCTGCGTGGCGCACACGCGCCTGGAGCTGGCGGAGATCTTGGTGCAGTTCCGCAAGGCAGGCGTCGAGAACCTCATGGCGCTCGGCGGCGACGCGCCGACGGACCCTGACGCGGTCGAGGGCGAGCTGGCTCACGCCGACCAGCTCGTCGAGCTCGCCCGCGCGATCGGTGGCTTCTCGATCGGGGTCGCCGCCCACCCCGCCGGCCACCCGCGATCGCCGAGCATTGAGGCGGACCGGGACCACCTGGCCGCGAAGTTGCAAAAGGCGGACTTCGCTGTCACCCAGTTCTTCTTCGAGCCCGACGACTACCTGCGCCTCGTCGACGACATGGACCGCCGCCGCGTCGCCGTGCCGATCATCCCCGGGATCATGCCGGTGACAAGCCGCAGCTCGATCGGGCGGATGGCCCAGATGGGCTCGGCGGTCCCGCCGGCGATGGCGGCGCGCCTCGAGGCCGCCGGCGAGGACGCGGCGGTGCGCAGGATGGGAATCGAGCTGGCCACTGGCCTGTGCCAGGCGCTGCTCGATGCGGGCGCGCCGGGCCTGCACTTCTACACGCTCAACCGCTCCCTGGCGACCAGGGAGATCTACGCCAACCTCGGGATGGGAGTGGGCAGCGATGCGCAACGTCATTTGTGATCTGCTGGGGGTGGAGTTCCCCCTGGTGGCCTTCAGCCACTGCCGGGACGTGGTGGCGGCGGTCACCAACGCCGGCGGCTTCGGGGTACTCGGGGCCAGCGGGTACGGCCCCGAGCAGCTCGACGTGGAGCTGACATGGATCGACGAGCACACAGCCGGCCGGCCCTACGGCGTCGACATCTTGGTCCCTGGGAAGCTGGTGGGGAAAGGGGAGGGGCTCAGCGCGGACGCGATGGCTTCGTTCATCCCCGGTGAGCACCAGGAGTTCGTCAAGGGGCTGCTCGCCGACCACGGCGTCTCGGTCGACGCGGGCCCCACGGTGGCGACCGGCGCCGCCGGCTTCGGTTCCCCGGAGATCAACGACCGCCTCGCCGACGTGGCCTTCCACCACCCGATCAAGCTGATCGCCAACGCCCTCGGGGTCCCCCCGGACTGGATGATCGAGCGGGCTCACGCCGAAGGGGTGCCGGTGGCTGCGCTCGTGGGTGCCAAGGAGCACGCGGTGCGACAGGTCAACGCCGGCGTGGACATCCTCGTGGCCCAAGGCGCCGAGGCCGGCGGCCACTGCGGCGAGGTGACCACGATGGTCCTGATCCCCGAGGTGATCGACGCGATCGCCCCCCTGCGCCGGGTTCCGGTGCTGGCGGCGGGGGGAATCGTGACCGGGCGCCAGATGGCGGCGGCCATAGCCCTCGGGGCCGATGGGGTCTGGACGGGGTCGGTGTGGCTGACCACCGACGAGGCCGAGACGGCGCCGGCCACCAAGGCCAAGATGGTCGCGGCGACCTCCAGGGACACGGTCCGCTCGCGCAGCCGAACCGGCAAGCCGGCGCGCCAGCTGCGCTCTGCGTGGACCGACGCCTGGGAGGGCGAGGCGAGCCCCGATCCCCTCCCCATGCCCTTGCAGCTCATGATCGCCGAGCCCGCCCTGCGCCGCGTCGACCAGTCCGCAGCCTCCGGCAATGCCGGCGCCACCGAGCTTGCGACCTACTTCGTCGGCCAGGGAGTCGGGCTGATGAACTCGGTGCGACCCGCAGGCCGGGTGGTCATCGAGATGATGGAGGAGTTCGCCGCCTCGGTCGGCCGGCTCGAGGACATGACCGGGGATTAGGCTCGCGACCCATGGGCGACAAGATCACGATGGCAGCTGACGGAACTTTGGCCGTTTCCGACGAGCCGGTCGTCCCCTTCATCGAAGGCGACGGGACGGGCGTGGACATCTGGCCGGCGGCGCAGCTGGTGCTTGACGCCGCGGCGGCCAAGCACGGCAAGCGGATCGCATGGAAGGAGGTGCTCGCCGGCGAAAAGGCCTACAACGAAACCGGGAACTGGCTCCCCGATGAGACCGTGGAGGCCTTCCGCGAGTACCTGATCGGGATCAAGGGCCCGCTCACCACCCCTATCGGCGGCGGGTTCCGTTCTCTCAACGTGGCCCTGCGCCAACTGCTGGACCTGTACGTGTGCTTGCGGCCGGTGAGGTGGTTCCAAGGCGTACCCTCCCCAGTGAAGCGCCCTGACCTCGTCGACATCGTGATCTTCCGGGAGAACATCGAGGACATCTACGCCGGCCTCGAGCTCCAGGAGGGCACCCCCGAGGCCAAGCGCCTCATCGAGATCCTCCACGACGAGTTCGGTTGGGAGATCCGTCCCGACTCCGGGATAGGCGTCAAGCCGATGTCGGAGACCGGCTCGAAGCGCCTGGTGCGGGCGGCGATCAACTACGCCAAGTCGCACGGGCGGCGCTCGGTAACGCTGGTGCACAAGGGCAACATCCAGAAGTTCACCGAAGGCGCCTTCCGAGCCTGGGGCTACGAGGTGGTCAAGGAGGAGTTTGCGGACATCGCCGTGGGGTGGGACGACTGCGGCGGCGAGCCGGGGGATCGGATCCTGGTGAAGGACAACATCGCGGACATCACCCTCCAGCAGGTCCTCACCCGTCCGTCGGAGTTCGATGTCATAGCCACCACCAACCTAAACGGCGACTACCTCTCCGACGCCCTGGCGGCGCAGGTGGGTGGCATCGGCATCGCTCCGGGGGCGAACATCAACTACGTCACGGGGCACGGGGTATTCGAGGCGACCCACGGCACGGCGCCGAAGTACGCCGGGCAGGACAAGGTCAACCCGGGGTCGGTCCTTTTGTCGGGGGTGCTGATGTTCGAGCCCCTCGGCTGGCAGGAGGCGGCCGACGACATCGTCAGAGCCCTCGAGGCCACGATTTCCGACAAGGTCGTGACATACGACTTTGCCCGCCAGATGGAGGGGGCGACCGAGGTGAAGACCTCCGAGTTCGCCAGCGCCATCGTCGACAGGCTGTAACACAGGTTGGCCTGACCCTGCCGCCCGGCGTAGCGTCGGAGCCCGCCCGTTCCCACACCCGCCCGTTGGAGGCCCGACATGCCTGCTTCGCCCGTCCGCGTCGCCGTCACCGGTGCTGCTGGCCAGATCGGCTACAGCCTGCTGTTCCGCATCGCCAGCGGCCAGCTGCTCGGCGACAGCCAGCCGATCATCCTCCAGTTGCTCGAGATCCCGCCGGCCATGGGCGCGCTCGAAGGGGTGGTGATGGAGCTCGAGGACTGCGCGCTCCCGCTGCTGGCAGGGGTGGTCCGCTCCGACGACCCCGGCGTGGCCTTCGGGGACGTCAACGTGGCGCTGCTGGTCGGGTCCAGGCCGCGCACGAAGGGCATGGAGCGCAAGGACCTCCTAGAGGCCAACGGGGCCATTTTCACCGTGCAGGGCAAGGCCCTGTCGGACAACGCGGCGGCCGACGTGCGGGTGCTCGTGGTGGGAAACCCCGCCAACACCAACGCCCTGATCGCCATGAGCAACGCACCGGGCATCGCGCCCGAGCGCTTCAGCGCCATGACCCGCCTGGATCAAAACCGCGCCACCGCCCAATTGGCCGCGAAGTCTGGCCGGCCGGTGTCGGAGGTTACGGACGTCACCATTTGGGGCAACCACTCGGCCACCCAGTACCCCGACGCCTACCGGGCCAAGATCGGGGGGCGATCTGGCGCCGAGGTGATCGGGGACGAGGCGTGGATCCGCGACGACTTCATCCCGACGGTGCAGAAGCGGGGGGCGGCGATCATCGACGCCCGGGGAGCCTCCAGCGCTGCTTCGGCGGCCAACGCGGCCGTCGACCACGTGCGCGACTGGATGTCCGCGACCCCGGAGAACAGCTGGGTTTCGATGGGCGTCGTTTCCGACGGCTCCTACGGGGTGTCCGAAGGCCTGATCTCGTCGTTCCCGGTGCGGACATCCGAGGGGGACTTCCACATCGTCGAGGGGCTCGAGCTCGACGACTTCTCGCGCGAGCGGATAGACGCCACCGTCGCCGAGCTCGGCGAGGAGCGCGACGCGGTCAGGGAGCTCGGCCTCATCAAATAGCGCTTCGGTGGGGGTGGCCCTGGGTCAGCCGCCCTGGGTCAGCCGCCGTGGGTCAGCCGCTCAGGGTGGGGGGGCGCACCAGCCCCAGCCTGTGGAGATATCCGAGCTTGCGCTCGACCGCTTGCCGCCACGCTGACAGGTCAGCGTCGAAGTGGGCGCGGTCTCCGTCCTCGAAGGCGTGTTCCAACTCGTCGAACGCGGCGTCCTCGGCGTCGAGCAGCGCGCGGTAGCGAGACAGGAACTGGTCGTCGATGACGTCGGACAGCATCATCACCTGATGTACCTCCCCTATGGCGTGTGGCTCAGCGTAGCGGGCGACGCGGTCTTGCGCATCCGGGCTGAGGGGCTCCCGGCGCCTCCCTGGCTGGGTGCTGCGGCGGCCTGGCTGCGTGCTGCGGCGGCTCTCAGAAGGTCGTGGTGCGGCGGACCGCGGGTGGCAGCGGATCGACGCCGGCGAGGCTCAAGTGGTGCTCGGCGAGCCGGGACAGGTCGCCTCCGATCCGCACCCAACCCTCGACCAAGGCGGTCTGGGCGGACAGCTCACCGGTGGCGATCGCCACCGCCGTTGGGTAGTCGCTGGTCAGGGCCAGGTCGGGCCGTGGAGCTGGGCCCCGCCGGAGCTCCACGGTCGCGTCCGGCGCGATCACCACGTGGTAGGTCACGTCGCCGTCGGGCGTGGCGGTGACCACCTGCTGCAGCACCATGGCCGGCGCCGGCGCCTCACCTCCCGGCGCCTCGGCCCCGTCGGGGGTGCTGGCCCCCTTTGGGGTGCTGGCCGCCTCGGGGGTGCAACTGGCCGCCTCGACGTCGTCGAACCACTCCGGAGACAGGAAGCGAGCCACCCCGAGGGTCTAGCACCGCGGAGCGGACGGGACGGGCGTTGTCCCGGCGGGTCACGCCGGAGGTGGGTTGGCGCGGCGGAGGAGGCTGGTGCGCTCCAACGCTGCGGCGAGGTGTTCCATGCGGGCGTCGGTGTCGGGCGCCGCGTCGTGCCAGGCCCGCCAGGCCTCGTCGTCGAGATGGGTCTCCTCGGCGGTCGCCCGCCGCAGAGCGCCGGCGGCGCGCTCGGTTCTCTGGCGCTGAAGCTTTCGGGCGGTCAGTCCCACGGGAGGCCCGGCGCGGAGGGGCCGCGCCCGCAGTTGGCGAGCACCAAGGGGCTCGGGGAAGGGCGAGATCGCTTCGGGGTCGGGGTGTGGCGCGAGCGGTTCGGGGGCCGGCGAAGCGCGGTCAGAGCGCAACCACGCCCCGATCGCCAACACGAGCCTGGCGCCCCATCGAAGCAGTGAGGGACCGCTGGTGGCGAGGTGTTCGAGGCGCTCGCCCTCGGCCTCAGGGACCGGGGGCGTGTCGAACCACTCGCTCTCCTGCAGGGCTCGCAGATTTGTGGCGTCGCTCATTGGCCTCCCCCGAGGGCAACCGGCCAGCGCCCGGTCACTCCAACCTAGCTTCGCCCTGCTTCGCCATGGGTGTCGCCGAGACCTGCCCTTCGGGCGCCAGCAGCTATGAGCCGGCGAGGAGGGAAGAGCTGTAACGGTTGGTGACCTCGTGGGCTCCGTCGGGCTCCTGCCATCCGAAGCGCAGGCGCAGCTCGACGGCACCGCCGGCGGTGAGTCCCGACGGGAACGTCGCGTGGATCGAGCCCACCATCACGCAGGAGTCCGCCGGCACCTCGCCCGTGAAACGCCACACGCGCTGGCCCCCGGGCCACGCCAAGGTGGCGCTCAGCTCGCCGGATATCGGCGAGCGGCGGTCGCTCACGACGTGCAGATCGAGGGAGAGCCGGTCCCCCGGCCGGTAGCTCTCGGCGGGCCGGTCGGCGACGGCGATCACCGGGAGGCAGGCTTCGCGCAGCGCCTGGTAGCCCTCCTTCGGCTCCCGGCGGTGGTCGAGCACCGACCAGCTGACCGCCGGCTGGGCGTCGGCGAGGAGGAACTGGCAAAACCCGCCGGTGGGGCGGTACTTGAGGCGACGAAGGGTCTCGATGTGGAACCGGATCACCTCCGCCTGGTAGCGCTGGGTCGCGTCGCGCCACGATTCGAAGCTGGCGTGGCCCGCGGGGGGCACCCTCGCCTCGAAGATCGCGGGCTGGATCAGGAACTCCCTCTGCAGCCTCTCCCACTCGAGGTTCGGCCAGCGGTCGGGCTGAAGGAAGTCGGCCTGGGTCGGCACCGCCTGCGCCCCGAACTCGCTCAGGAACCGCGCAAGCACCGGCAGGCGCGCAAGTGCCGCCGGCAGGTCGCGTTCGTCGCCGTGGTACCACCCGAAGTACAGGTGACTGTCGGTGCCCCCCGCGGGGTGGGGCAGGACGCCAGAATGCGCGACGACCGGCCTGGACCCGTCGGCTTTGTCTAGGGAGCGCTTGATCGAGCGGTCGAGGACGGTCTTGTTCCAGGTCGGAAGCATCTGGCCGGCACCGAAGCGGGCGATGGTGGCCGGCGTCGCCTTTCCGCTCGGGTCCAGGTCGAGCGCCAACGGCTCGTTGTGGCCGCACCAGATGGCCACCGACGGGTGGTGGCCCAGCATCGCCACGGCTTGGCGGGCCTGGCGGACCGCCTGGTGTCGCACGCCGGAGTACCCCCACTGGAGCGGGAGATCCTGCCAGATCAGCATCCCCTGCTCGTCGGCGGCCTCGTAGAGCTCCCGCCGGGTGATGTGCGCATGCACCCGGATCAGGTCCAGGCCGGCGCGACGCGCGGCGGTCACATCGCCTGCGAGCTCCTCGGGCGTCGCTTCGGCGAGCGCCCGGCGGGTCGGGCCGCAGTTGGTCCCCTTGAGGAACAGGCGCTCGCCGTTGACCGTGGTGATGAAGTTGCGCATGCGGATCTGGCGGAGGCCTGTGCGCACCCGCCGCTCGTCGCTGACAGCGCCGGGCTCGCCCCCCCGGCCCGCCGTGCGGACCCTCACCGTTAGGTCGTAGAGCGGCTGAGCTCCTAGCGAGTGCGGCCACCACAGCTCCGGCCGCTCGATGTCGAGGCGCCAGCGGACCCGGTTCGCACCGGCGGCGAGGGTGTGCTCGGACTCGGTGAATGTGACCGCTTGGCCGTCGCGGGCCGCCTCGGTGCTCAACAGGACGGGTGTGCCAGAGGCGGCGTCGAGGACCACTTCGATGTCCAAGGTGGCCCTCTCCGCGGTGGCATCGGGGCAGGCCACCCGCATCCAGGCGATCTGGACCGCGCCGGTGTCGTGCAGCGCAACCGGCGCCCAGATCCCGCCCGGGTTCCAGCTCGACTCGATGCAGTCCCAGTGCTGGAAGATGCCTGTCAGGTTGCGTTTGGCCCGGCGGTCACGCGGGCGGTGGCACGCCACCTCGATGGCCAGCAGGTGCTCGGATCGTTCCGCCGCGGGTTGGGTGATCTCGAACGTGTGGGGGAAGAAGTAGCCCTCGGTGTCGCCCAGGTAAGCCCCGTCGAGCCAGACGTCGCCCTGGTAGAAGATCCCGTCGAGGCGCAGCCAGCGCCGCCGCCCCTCCGCCACAGGCTCCGCCTCGAAGCGCCGGCGATAGAGCAGCGGGCCGTCGCTGGCTGCGAAGGTCGGAGCGCAGCGCCAGTGGCCGGGCACCTCGACCGCTTCCCACCCGCTGTCGTCGAGGTCGGGGTCCGGGAAGCTGCGCCGGCGCGCCTCATCGGCTTCGACGGCTCTCCAACTCCCACCGAGATCCATCCGTCGAGAGGGTACTCGGCCAACTGACGCCCCGGGCGGGTGGGCTGGGCGTGCTGGGCGGGTGGTGGCCGCCTACAACCCGAGCGGCGGCTTGGCGACTCCGGTCGCCGGCTTGGCGGCTGCCGCGGAACTCGAAGCCGAGCCGGGCGCGGGAAGCTGGCAGAGAACCGGGACGCCGACGAGGTTGAGGCCGATGCCCGTGCTGCAACCGAGGTTGACCTGTACGGCCGGCTTGCTCGCAGAGGGAACACCCGCTGCGACGGTCGTGCCGTTGGCGGTGGAGGTG
>JBPCRR010000029.1:0-9787 GCA_050996645.1 Acidimicrobiales bacterium
AGCGGCATGTCCTCGGTGTAGGGGAGGGTGGGTTGCTCGCCGTATGCCTTGTCGCTGCTGGCAAGGATGACCTCGGACACCGTCGGGGAGCGTCGGGCGGCATCTAGCACCGTCCACGTGCCCGCAACGTTGGCTTCGAAGGTGGATACTGGGTTGCGGTTCGACACCTCGACCTGGCTCTGGGCCGCCAGATGGAACACCGTCTCGGCGGCATACTCGCCGAGAAGGCGCTCCACAACCGACTGGTCATCCACCGATCCGGTCACCTCGTGGACCCGTCCTGTCCATCCGAGAGCGACACTCGTCCGCGGCACCAGATCCCTGACCAGCACCACGACCGCGGCGCCGGCGTCCACCAGTTGGCCAACGAGATGTGAGCCCAAGAAGCCGGTCCCGCCTGTAACTGCCACGCTGCGGTGTTTCCAAAAAGCGCGATCTGGGGTCCATTCGACGGCCATCGCCTCACGGTACCCGGCGGGTCACCGCCCCACGGCCCGCCTGTTGCCTGGAGTGAAATAGACCGAAGTTGATGGCGAAGGTGACGCGCGCCAGCGTCTCGGGGCGTGAGCCCCGAGGGCCAGCGTCTCGGGGCGTCAGCCCCGAGGGCCAGCCGTGGGTGGAAAGGGGTCCTATGCCGCCTGGGGCGGAGTCAGGACTACGCCGTCGGGCGTCTCGTCGACCGCCCAGCCGAGTGAGCGCAGGTCCGCCAGGTGCCGTCGGGCTCGACGAGCCGGGTCGTTGCGCCGCTCATACCAGTCCTCGCCGAGATCGGCGTAGGGCACGTCATCGTTGAGCATGTGCCAGACGGCGACCAGCATTGAGTGCCCGACGGCCTTGCGGGCCTTGGCCTTGCCGCGGGTTCGGACCAGGCGGGAGTACTGAGCGAAGAAGTAAGTGCCCTTGGTGCGCGCCGCGGCCATGGCCGCCACCGCCAGGTAGCGCCCGAGCCACGGGTTGCCGTGCCGGGACCGCCCGGAGCGGGACTTGCCCGCCGACTCGTGCTGGCCGGGACACATTCCCGCCCATGACGCCAGATGTCCGGCGGTCGGGAACCGGCTCATGTCGACGCCGATCTCGGCGATGAGCCCCTCGGCCACGCTTCGGTCGATACCGGGCATGGTCATGATCAGCTCACGCTGGTGCTCGAAAGGGACCACGAGCGCCTCCACCCGCTCGCCCAGTCGCTCGATGGCTTCGTCGAGATAGTCGAGATCTCGCCGACCACCAGCGCATGGGTCGCACCGAAGCGACCTTCAAGGGCCCGGGCCAGGGCGGGGAGCTTGGTTCGCAGCTTTCCCCGGGCCAGCTCGGCGAGGACCTCAGGATCGCGGGTCCCGGCGACCAGGGCGTCGAGCATGTCCCGGCCGCTCTTGCCCAAAATGTCGGTGGCAACGCTCGACAGTTTCACCCCGGCGTCTTGGAGCACCTTGTCGAGGCGTTGCACCTCCCGCGAGCGCTCCTCGATCTGAGCCTTGCGGTAGCGGGTGACGGTCCTGAGCTCGCGGATCGGCGGGGGCGGCACGAAGCTCGGGCGGACCAGGCCGTGCTCGACTAGCTGGGCGATCCACTCGGCGTCGGCCACATCGGTCTTGCGTCCCGGCACGTTGCGCATGCGGCGGGCGTTGAGCAGCCAGCACTCCATGGCGTCCTCGAGGATGTAGAAAGGCGACCGCCAATACACCCCGGTCGACTCCATGGCCACCAGCGTCACGCCCTCGGCCAACAGCCAATCCCGCAGGCCCAACAGGTCAGCGGTCATCGTGGCGAACGCCCGGGTCCTCACCTCCCGGGTGCCGTCCGGCGCCGGCGGGCGCACGCACACCACCACCGTGTCCTTGTGCACGTCCAGACCGGCGCATCGCTGCACGACCACGTCCATCGCTTCCCCCTTCGCTCGTCGGTTGTGGTGGCCGACCGGAGGAGCCTCTCGGATGAGACATCTGGAGTCCGTGTTCGTGACAACAGGTCAGGGTGCTCGAAGCTCCAGCGTCATACTCACGTGCGGGCTCTCAGCACCAAGGCAACCCGACGTCGCTGGTCGGCCGCCACCCACATTTCCCCCGATCAGGGTGGGGCACAAGCCCCTCCATTACTCACGTCAAATCCTCACGTCAAATCCTCCGGGAACGCTGATTCATTGCCTCACCAAGAATCTCCGGATGGTGGGACTGGTTGAACGACCGGTTCACCGGCGCCTTGATCGGAGCCGGCGCCTTGGAGAGGGCCATCCGCTCGAGGCGGGTGGTGAGCTCGGCGATGGACCGGGACAGTGCGCCTGGTCGGACCGAGCGCATCGTCCTCCTCAGCCGGGCCCGGTCCCGGTCGGTCAGTTCGGCCCGGACCATGGCGCGTTCGAAAGGAGTCTGGGCCCGGTCGTAGCGCTTGGTGACCTTGGCCCCGTGGCGTTGCTTGTGGACCAGCTTCTGCTGGGCCAGGAGGTAGTTGGTGAAGTGGCGGTCCAGCTCCCAGATTTGGTTGAGCACCTCGAGCTCGGCGTCGGTGTCGAAGCGCAGGTAGCCCACCAGCTCCCGGACATGGGTCCAGTTCTTCTGCTCGACGTGGGCGCCGTCGTTCTTGTTGCCGGCCCGGGAGCGGGTGAAGGTGATGTGATTTTCCTTGCAGTAGTTGAACAAATGGAAGTTGATGAACTCGGACCCGTTGTCCGAGTCGATCCCGAGGATCGGGAACGGAAACTGGCCGACGACGGAGGTGAGAGCCTCGAACACCCAGATGGCCGCCTTGTTCTTCACCGACCGGTTGACCGTCCAGCCTGTGGCGATGTCGGTCACCGTCAAGGTGAAGCAGAACTCCCCCGAGGGGTTGCCGCCTTCGTGGCCGACGAGGTCGATCTCGACGAACCCCGGCCGGTTGTCGTCCCACTCCGACCAGGTCCGGACCGGGATCTGGGACTTGAGGAGGGACCCCGGCTTGGTGTGGGACCGGCCCCTCACCCCCAACTCGGCGCGCCGGCGAGCGAGGTGCCGGTCGATCGTGGCGGCGCTCATGGTGACGAGCAGGGCGGCCTCGGCGTCGCGGCAGCAGAGGTCCCGGTCCCGGCGGAGCATCGGCACGACCGGCCGAAGCGTCTCCGCCCGGCGCAGGGCGGCTCGGGCGTGGTCCCGGTGCCAACCGGTGAGACCGACCAGCTCGTCCAAGACGACCGACTTCTCTGCCCTGGTCGCACGCTTGTAGCGGGTTGCCAGCTTCTTCGTGACGGCCTTGCGTTCACCCACCGAGAGCTCCATGGCTTGGGCGTAACCGCCCAGGAGCCGGCCGCGGGGGACCCCGACGAAGCGGAGGTTCCTAGCTGAGGCAACGTAGCGATCTACGCGGAGGTTTCTGATGAGTCAACGCGGCCCCGTCATGACCTGGCGATCGCGTACGGTAACCTGCCGCGGTCCACGAGCCGCCGGGTCGCCCGGGAGGAGAAACGCCCCGAATCATGGCCACCTCGACCGATTCCAGCGCGGAAACCGTGCCCTGGTACCACACGATCGACCTGCCTTCGGGCCCGACGCCCGGCGAATACGACCTTCGAGCGGCCGTGAAGCGAGTTCCGCTGCCGGACCTTGCTGGCAAGCGTTGCCTCGACGTGGGGACCCACGACGGCTTTTGGGCGTACGAGATGGAGAAGCGGGGCGCGTCCGAGGTCCTGGCCATCGACATCGAAGACCCCGAGGTGATCGACTGGCCCGAGCCCCGGCCGGTGATAACCGAGGGGCTTCGGCGCTCTGTCGCGCAGCGCAAACGGGCGTTCTCCATAGCCCACGATGCATTAGGCTCCAAGGTTCAGCACCGCTACTTATCGGTCTACGAGGCTTCACCCGAAGCCATCGGCACCTTCGACTTCGTCTTCGTAGGTGCGCTACTGCATCATCTACGTGATCCCGTCGGCGCTCTCATCGCGCTTCGGGGTGTGACCGATCGCCACATCTGCGTCAGCGCAGCCATCTCGGTCTCCAAGTCGATCGTCTACCCGACCGCACCGGTTGCGGAGTTGATCACTCAATCCGGTGCTCCGTTTTGGGAGCTGCCGAACATAGTTGGCGCCCGTCGGCAGCTCGAGTCGGCGGGCTTTCGCGTGGTCAAGACCGGGCGGCCATACCTGCAGCCCTACGGCGCGGGGACTCCCACTGAGCGCGACCGGCACTTTGGTCGTGGCATGATCAGGCGGACCCTTGGGCGGAGCATGGGACACTTCGGTGTAGCCCACATCGGCATCCTCGCCGAACGACTCCCCTAAGGCGCGGACGGGGTCAGGTTGTCCGCGGCGCGCAGCGCAGAGGACGAAGTCGCGATCTCGGTCATCGTGCCGGTGCGCAACCGCCAATATCTCCTTGAACGCCTCCTCCAGGCGTTGGACGCCCAACGCCGGCGGGACTTCGAGGTGATCGTGGTCGACGATGGGTCCACCGACGGAGCTGACCGCATCGCGGAAGCCGCCACAGTCGCCGGCCGCCCAGTTCGGCTTCTCCATTCCGGGGGAGCCGGCGCGGTTCACGCTCGTCGGATCGGCGTTCAGGCTGCCCGCGGCGCCATCCTCGCATTCACCGACAGCGACTGCGCTCCTAGGCCGGATTGGCTGCTAGCCGGGGCGGCGGCTATCGAGGACGGGTCGGATCTGGTCAACGGCCGGACCGTCCCGGCCCGGGCGTTGACCCCACTGGAGCGCAGCCTCGGATCCGGCGAGGAGGGCCTGTACCCCACGGCGAACATGTTCTTTCGGAATGAGGCATTCCACGCGGCAGGTGGCTTCGATATCGCGGCCGAGGACCGGCTGGGGTTTCGCCACGACAACCTGACCAAAGGGACAGGCTTTGGCGAGGATACCCTTGTCGCGTGGCGGATGATCCGCATGGGCTACCGCCCCCGCTACGAGCCCGCCGCGGTCGTGGAGCATCACGTCTTTTCGCCCAACGTGAAGGAGTCACTGGTTCGAGCCTGGTCGACCGCGGCGTTCCCTGCTCTGGTGGCCGAGGTGCCGGAGCTTCGTGGCACGATCATGCGGAGGAAGGTTCTATTTGGGGTGCGTTCGCGTGTTCCTTTCTATGCAACGGCGGGTGCACTCATGCTCGGCAGACGACGAATTGGCGCCGTTGCCGCCGCTTGGTGGATGTTGGTCCGAGTCAAGGACATGCGACAGATGCCCGCTCCATGGCACCGCAAGCTCGCCTACCTGCCCGCGGAGATGTTCTTGGATGTCGTCATGGGCACCGCCATGATCGTCGGGAGCGTCAAGTCGAGAAGGGTCGTCCTCTGAGGCTCAATCAGGCCGGGTTGAGAGTGAGCGTGTACGCGTCGCCATCGGCAAAGCTTGGGATCGTCACTGTTGTCGTAGCGTTGATGACCGGCGACGTGCCCACGCTCGGGCCAGATCGAGTCCTCCCTGGCCGACGCCAAGCATCGGGGATCCCCCTATTGGATATAGGCACTACGGGGGCTCTCCACCGCTGCACCACGAGTCGGGCCTCGAACCGGCGCGCGGCACGGTCACCTTGAGTTGAAGGATCGGCCCAACCTCGAAGCCCGCGCCTTGGCCGCGTCGAGGGAGGCCTTAAAGGCGATCGACAAAGACTGTCGAGCCGACAGGCGTATCGGACCGAGGTCGACCCTGAGACCCCGGCCCCACTCGCCGGCGCGCTGCGCGGTCTCGGGGAAGACATCGGCATCGAGCTTGACGCCGGGTTGCTTGACCCCGATGCCGAGGACTGTCTCGGGCATGAACTCCCAGCCGATGGACAACACCACTGAGCTCGGGAAGGGCGCCAGCAGCTCGGCGAATCCTTCGGGAGTGAAGCGCCAGTAGTCCCAGGGATGGGCGTGTATCGGGAAGAACATGACCGAGCTGATGAGAAGGCAACCGCCGGGGGCGAGCACCCTGTGCATCTCGCCGACTGCCCGGATCGGATCTCGGACGTGCTCCAGGGTGTCGAGAGCCAGGGCGGTGCCGATCGACCCGTCCTCGAAACTCAGGTGGTGGATGTCCTCGACCTGGTCGACTCGGGGACCCGGCTGGATGTCGCAGCCGACGTAGTCCTGTCCGGGAAACAACGAGCGAAGGTCGGTCAGATCCTCCTGGCCCTCGGCTGGTCGGGCGCCGACCTCGATGACTGGACCTTGCAGAGTGAGCTTCTTGGCAGCCTCCGCGACAAAGTTGAAGACGTCAGCCCTCATGGCCGCCAGCACGCTCGGCGCGGAAGATGAACTGGAGGGTGCCGAGATCGCCCAGCCGCGGGGCCAGCCGATTGATCCGGCTGTCGCTGGCGGTCAACCAAAAGTTGCGGCGGAGTTCGGCGATCTCGAAACCGGTGCCATCGAGAAGCTCGGGGAGATTGCGGAGCGCGAACCAGCGCAGGTGGGTGCGGTCGAACAGGCCGACGTCGCGGTAGGGCCACCTTCGACGAAATCCGACCGACCACAACAGCTGCAGGTGGCGGATGTTCGGTACGGAGATGACCAACGAACCCCCAGGAGCAACGAGCCCCGCTGCCCAGCGTGTGACCGACCAAGGGTCGCGGAGGTGCTCGAGGACATCGGCCATCACGACGCAGTCGAAGGGACCGCCGGGATCTTCGTCGTTGGCGGCGAGCACCTCGACGTCGGCGCTGATCAACTTGTCGAGGCGCCCCGTTGCCTCTGTGGCAAAGACGGGCGACATCTCGATCCCGGTAACGGTGCAGCCTCGTCGTCGGAGGGCCTGGCCCATGATCCCAACGCTGCTGCCGACATCGAGGATGCGTTTGGCGGTCGGGGGGATCAAGACGGTGACCTCGTCCCGCGGGTTGGCGTACGCCTGGTCCACCTTGCCGTCGCGAATCGGGGGCGAGAGGTCCATGTAAAAGACTGCTGGCGACTAGAGCCGTGGCCGGGTAAGAAGCGCCTGATGCAGGACGCCGAGCTCGGCGTCGCCGGTGAGCAGCCGGAACCCAGCCGCGCGGATCGAATTGTGAAGGTTGTGCGGAGGCTTCGGGTGCACGTTGAAGCGCACGGTGTAGGGCCGGCTTCGAGTAACCGTCTCGAAGCCCGCTGCGAACAGGAAGCGCTCGTGGCCTGCTGCGTTGTAGTTGAACCATTGGCAGAATCCCCCGGAGCCACTGAGGGTGTAGAGAGGTCGGTGCCGGCTGCGGAGAGTCAGACCCACCTCGATCTGGTCCGAAGAGAGGAAGTGGCCACCCGTCACGGTCCGGACGGCTTCGAGCGCCCGGATGGGGTCGCGCAGGTGGATCAGCAGTGTCCCCATGACGACGATGTCGAACATTCCGACATCGTCGGGGTGGAGGTCATAGACGCTCATCGGCCGCCAATCCACTTGCGACCCCATCAACTCCCTAGCCAGCCGGAATCCGTCGCCCTTGGGGGGCCCACTGAAGCCAGGGTCGCGAGGGAGATCCGCGGCGCGATAGTCGGGCGGCCAATCCCAAAGCAGATGGTCCTCGACGTCGATGGCGACCACCTCGCGAGCGCCTCGGCGCTCCAGTTCGAATGCCAGGTGGCCGTCGAAGGTCCCGATGTCGAGACAGCGCTTGCCTTTGACGTCCGGCCACGGCATCTGATCGACGACCGGCCTTAGATCGAACCATCCCGGCGTGGTCACCCCTGGGCAGATATCCATGGTGTGGTACCAGAAAGGATGCTCGTCGACCCGCCGCTGGAGCTCTCCGCGGTCTGCCTGAAGTTCTCGCATCGGAACCGACACCCTAGCTGACTGACGACTCCCAGCCGAAGAGCCGGCGAGCGAGCCGGTATCGCTCGAACTTCGGCTTGTTGCCATGTCGCGGTGACGGGGCTCTCATTGTCGCTCGGCCACGTTGTTCGTCGTAGCCGCGGTCGTCGCTCCATCGGTCGCTCGCCACTTCGACAACCACCGCCTAGCGGCGGGGCTGCCCCTCGAGCGCAGGACGAGGCGCTCAGTACCATGGACCACTCGGTGGCCGTGGCGGGGCATCTGCGAGATCTTCTCGCTTTGCGGGCCCGACCTCGATCGTCACGTCGAGTACCTCACTGGTGACGACGACACCATCAAGCGCCCCCTCGCGACCACCTATCCGAAGTGGCTGGCATCGCTACGGTCACATCACGTCACCGCCGTGGTGACCGGACGCGACGCCTGCTTCCCGTTGGCGTCCTACGCGCCGGAGGTTGAATGGGCTGCGACCCATCCCGAGACCTTCCACCTGATCGAGACCGACCAGAACTGCAACGTGACCACATGGAGCCAACGGCTGCTCGATGTCGCCAAGCGGGTCGTCGGGAGTCCCCGGCTGTACGACCTCGGTCAGCAGATAGCCGGCCTCAAGTGGGTCAATGACCGCCTGCGGGTCGAGATCTCGGCGCTCCCCCGGGTTGGTGCCCGGGTCGTGCTGGACGTTGGTGGTGGCACGCCAGCTCCTCGCATTCGCGCGCGGTTCGTTTGATGTCGTGACCTCCGGCACCTTCCGGGTGCTTCACGAGTACCTCGTGTTTGTTGGCCGCCCCGGGTTGGACCATGGGTGGCCGGGGCTCGAGAGGAACCCTGATGTCGCCGGGGATCGAGTTGGCGAAGAAGCTCGCTCGGTGCGGAGCGGTCAGCCTCACGGGGTTCGTCATCACCCAGGTCATCCTCGCCGTGACGATCGAGTTGTGGGGCTGGACTGCCGTGTGGGCGAATCTGGTGGCCGTGGGCGCCGCTACCGGTCCGCTGTTTTCAACTGGGTCGGCGCTGGGTGTGGCATCGCCGAGGCGCGAGCCATCTCCGCCAGGAGGTCATACCGTTTTGGGTCATCAACTTCGTAGCGTTTGCCGCATCCACCGCAGCAGAGGTGCTCGCCCAGCGTGTGGCGCCTGCTCATCGGAGCCATCCGCTACTGCACTTTCTCGTCATCGATGGAGCGGCGATCGGATCGCTGGGCGCGGTGCGGCTTTTCCGCTTCTGGGTGTTCGAGCGCCTGATCTTTGTCGACCCGGCCGGTTAGATCGTGATCTCCGGGCTTGGTTCCTTCTCCGCCCACACCCAGGCGAACAGTGTCCCAAGCCCCTTCGTTGCCTTGATGCTCATTCCCCCGTCCTCGAGGGTCCGTTCCACCACGGCGAGCGGCAACCGGGTTCCGACGAACGGGCGCTCTACTCGGGGGTCCAACTTCAACGGGCCGCCGATTCGATGCCGCAGCCGCCACCATACCGCCCTCGCACGCCACAACCTCGGGTGTGGAAGATTGTTCCACTGGGCGGCGAGCACGCCGCCAGGCGCGAGAACCCGAGCGGCGTCGCGCAGGTAGCCCTCGATGAGTGCTGGGCTGGGTAGGTGCTGCAACACGGTAAACGTCATGACGAGGTCGGCTGCGCCGGACTCCAGGGGGCGGAGGGCCGTGCCGTTGCCGACCTCGAAGCAGATTCTGGCGTCGGGCACGAGAGCCTTTGCCCGCTCGACCATCTCAGCCGATACGTCAATCCCTATGACCCGGTCGAAGTGCTCAGCGAGGGCAGCGCAGATCCTGCCGAGGCCGGGACCGATCTCGACCGCCAGTGCGCGGCGAATGGGCTGGACCGGCGCGTCCACGAAGGCCTCCGCCACGATCTTTCTGCCTGCGGCGAAGAAGGCGCTCATGTCCGGGTTGTCGTAGTCGCAACTGGTGTCGACGTACCATGCCGCGTTTTCGCAAGCTCGCTGATCCCAAAAGCGGCGCATCTGGCTCGCGGCGTCATCCATGGCGCCGGGATGATAACCCGGGGGAGCATCCCGACCAGGTCCCCCTCGGACGAGGTCGTCCACTACCTTGGCGCGTCGGTGGCTAGATCTGTGGGTGGCGTG
>JBPCRR010000270.1:0-3896 GCA_050996645.1 Acidimicrobiales bacterium
CACCTCATCGACCGCCCTACGGCGCAGCTCATCCGAATATGTCTTCGGCCTTCCCATGATCACAGTCTCCTCTCCCGCAGCCTTCCGGCCACGGAATCGGCACTGCATCAAACCCGGGGTGGCTCAAGTCGAGCAGAAGAACTGGGCGGTCGTGCGCCAGGCCGTGGGATACGCCCGCTACGACACCGACGCCGAGATCGCCGTCCTTGCGCAGCTCTACGAGCATCTGCGCCTTCTCACGAACTTCTTCTGCCCACAAGCCAAGCTCGTCTCAAAGACCCGCGACGGTGCCAAGGTCACCCGCCGCCACGACACCCCGGCGACTCCCTACCGGCGTCTGGTCGACTCGGGGACCCTCACCGACACCCAGGCGCGCAAGCTGTCGGTGCTCTACCGCTCGTTCAACCCCGCACAGCTGCGGCGCGACGTGTCTCGCTGCCAGCAACGCCTACGGCAACTGAGCAACGCCAAGACCAACACGGCATAGCAAGGAGGTGGATGCTGCTCCGAGCCACGCGGACCTTTTAGATGAGGCAACGAAACAATCTCATCCGGACCTATTGACATGAGGCACTACGGGGAATTTGAAGATTGTTTTCGGACGAAATCACTTCTCCCGGCTCAGAGGGAGCGGCCCCACACGACCGCGCCGGCAGACCCGTCGGCTGTCAAGCGGATCTCCACGACGTCGCCCGGGCGAAACGTAGCGACCAACCGGCGCGGGATCCACTGCACGACCTCCAAGTCCCAGGGCAGCTGGTCGTCGCCGTCGGCGAGAACGCGCAGGGCGAAGCGCACCATGGGGCGGGCGTCGAGGATGTTGCCCAGGTTCCTCACCGAGAGGATCTCGGCCTCTGCCGGCCGGCCATTGGCAAGGATCTCGGAGGTGAGGACCGGCCGAGGAGCCCCGGATGTTCGCCACGCCACGAGAGGGATGACCACCCCGGCGACGGCGAAGGGCGCCAGCACGAAGAGCACGACGAGTCCTTGGGTGGGCGAAAGGCCGAACAGGGACCCGATCACTGAGCGGCGACGTTACATCGACGGGTTGCCCCTGGCCTCGCAGGCGGTTTGTCCCGAAGTGGCGCTAGCTTCAGCCGATCAGCCGACGGCGCCGGCGCCAGCCACGAAGGAGCTTCACTTGCCATCCCTGATCGGGTTCCCGGACACGGTCGACGAACGAGCCGCGCGAACTGTCGCAGCAGGCGTGGTCACCACGGCCGGAGTCGCCCTGCTAAGCGACCGGCTGTGGCTGACCGCACCGCTGGCCTACGGCTTCGCCGCGAGGGTGCTGACCGGGCCGAAGTTGAGCCCTCTCGGCCAGGTGGCCACGCGCGTCGTGGTGCCCCGCCTGCAGGGCCCGCCGCGTCCGGTGGCCGGGACCCCGAAGCGCCTGGCCCAAGGCATGGGCCTCGCCCTTTCGGCGACGGCGCTGGTCCTCGGCCCGGTGATGGGTCGGCGTAGGGCGGCCCGCGTGGTGCTGTCGGTGCTCGTGGTGGCAGCCGGGCTCGAGGCGTTCGCCGGGATCTGCCTGGCGTGCAAGCTCTTCCCGTTGTTGGTGCGTGCGGGGCTCGCCAGCGTTGCCGAGTGTGCCGACTGCGCCGACCCCACCGGCCGCCTCACGACCGCCGATGAGCTGCCCGCCTGACCCCGACCAACCTGACCCAGACGGAGGCGCATCATGGCGCGCATTACCCCCAACCTGTGGTTCGACAACGAAGGCGAAGAGGCGGCGGAGTTCTACGTCTCGGTCTTCCCCAACTCCGAGGTCAGGAACATCTCCCGTTACGGAGAGGGCGCCCCCAAGCCAGCCGGGACCGCGCTCACCGTCGAGTTCGCGCTGGACGGACACGCGTTCACCGCGCTCAACGGGGGCCCGGAGTTCCACTTCAACGAAGCCGTGTCGTTCGTGATCAGCTGTGCCGACCAGGACGAGGTCGACTACTACTGGGCCAAGCTCTCCGATGGGGGGGAGGAGGGTCGCTGCGGGTGGCTGAAGGACCGTTACGGGGTCTCCTGGCAAGTCGTGCCCGCCGGCCTGGGGGAGCTGATGGGCGATCCCGACCCTGGACGCGCCCAGAGGGCCATGCAGGCGATGCTCGCCATGAGCAAGCTCGACCTGGCGGCGATGCGCGCCGCCGCCGACAAGGCCTGAACGGACTGCTGAGCCGACCGCCCGAGCGCCATCAGGAATGTCGGCGCTACCTTCGCCATCATGGAACCCGGGGCGTTCGAAGGCACGATCGGCCGCACCTGGCGGGAGTCGACCCCTTGGTGGCCGCCCGAGCCGCAGCCGCCGCCCGGTGCCCCCAACGTGATCCTCGTCGTCCTCGACGACGTGGGCTACGCCCAGCTCGGCTGCTTCGGCTCCGACATCGACACGCCTGCGCTCGACGGGCTGGCTGCCAGCGGGGTGCGGATGGCGAACTTCCACACCACCTCGCTGTGCTCGCCGACACGGGCCTGCCTGCTGACCGGTCGCAACCATCACTCCAACGGCATGGGCCGCATCGCTGACCTGACGATCGGGTTCCCGGGGTACTGGGGCCACATCCCACGCGAGAACGGCTTCCTCTCCGAGGTCCTCGCCTCGGTGGGGTACCTCCCGGTCGCCGTGGGCAAGTGGCACCTGACACCGGAGGACCAGACCCACCAGGCGGCGCCGCGTGACTCGTGGCCCTGCGGGAGAGGCTTCCAGCGCTGGTATGGGTTCCACGGTGGCGAGACCCACCAGTTCGTGCCCTCGCTGTTCGAGGACAACCACTCGGTGGTCCCGCCCCGCAGTCCCGAGGAGGGCTACCACCTGAGCGAGGACTTGGCCGACCGTGCCATCAGGTACGTCGGAGAGCTGCGGTCCGCCGCGCCCCGCTCGCCGTGGTTCCTGTACTTGGCGACTGGGGCCTGCCACTCGCCGCACCACGCGCCAAAGGCGTGGATCGACCGCTACGTCGGGCACTTCGACGCCGGCTGGGACGCTTGGCGCGACGCGAACTTCGCGCGCCAGATGCAGATGGGTCTGTTTCCCGAGGGGACCAAGATGCCGGCGCGGCCGCCGTGGGTGCCGGCGTGGGAGTCGTTGTCAGAAGGTGATCAGCGGGTGAGCGCCAGGTTCATGGAATGCTTCGCCGGCTTCCTTTCCCACGCTGACGCGCAGATCGGGAGGGTGTTCGACTTCGTGCGGTCGATGGGGGAGTGGGACAACACCCTCGTGGTAGCGGTCTCCGACAACGGGGCCAGCGCCGAAGGTGGGCCGATCGGGTCGATCAACGACGCGCGGCTATGGAACGCCGTGCCCGCTGGTCCCGAGGAGCTGCGGGCGAGGGTCGGCGAGCTCGGCGGCCCGAGCGCCCACAACAACTATCCGTGGGGTTGGACCATGGCCGGCAACACGCCGTTCCGGCGCTGGAAGCGCGAGGTTCACCAGGGGGGCGTGGCGGACCCCTGCATCGTGTCGTGGCCCGCCGGGCTGCCGGCAGGCGGGTCGCTGAGGCGCCATTTTGCCCACGCCATCGACGTGGTGCCAACGGTGCTGGAGCTGATCGGCGTCGAGGCGCCGGCGCGTATCGCCGGCGTCGACCAGGCACCCATCGAGGGGGTGAGCTTCGCCGCCGCGCTCGCCCACCCGGATGCGCCGGAGGCGCACACGACCCAGTACTTCGAGATGCTCGGCAGCAGGGCCATTTACCACGAGGGGTGGAAGGCGGTGACGTTCAAGCCGTTCATCGACCTCTACGGCGACGGCGCAGACCCCGCCGCCTCCTTCGAAGAGGACCGGTGGGAGCTCTACCACGTTGCGGTGGATCCGGCGGAACACACCGACCTTGCGGAGGAGGAGCCGGCGAGGCTCGCCTCCATGGTGGAGCGGTGGTGGGAAGAGGCGTCGCGCTACAAGGTCC
>JBPCRR010000339.1:0-2602 GCA_050996645.1 Acidimicrobiales bacterium
CCGGAGGGTCAAGTCTTTGAGCAATTCGAGGGCGGCCTTGTGCTCGTTGGTCTTGGCGTCGACCCGCGTCTGCCGCAGCACACAGCCGGTCCGTTGGTCCATCGCCGCGAGCAGGTGGACCGCCGCGCCCAGGGCGGTCAGGCTGCCGCGCGAGGTCTTGCCGTCGAGGGCCAAGCCCCGCAACTCGGCGACGGCCGGCTCACCCAGGAGGTGAGCCACCCACCGGGCCAGCGCCGCTTCGAGGGCCTGGGCGTCGAGCCGCGAGAGGAGGGACTGCAAGGCGCCGTAGGAGGCCGGGGTGCGGCGGTATCCGATCCGGTGCATGAACTCGATGGGCTGGTCGCGCCCCCACTGGGCGATGGCGGCATACCCACGAGCCCCACAAAGCATGGCGCAGCAGGCGTGGGTGAGCATGGCGACCAAGGGGTGCCGCTTGCCCGGGCCGCCGCGGGGGTGGGGGACCTCGGCCAGGAAGGACATCAAACTGCCGGCGGGATGGTAGGTCATGGCATCAGGGGGTGCGGGACAAGCCGAGGGTGAAATCCGAGGGGCGAGTCTATCACAGATTAACAAACCGATTAACCCTGGGTCCACCTGAGTCACCACTACGTCCTCCGCTTCGCCGAGCCGGCGAGCCGCGATCTCCGGCTCTGGCCGCTCCGGGAGAGGTTGGCCTCGCCGCTTGACCGCCCCTGGTCCGTCAAAGGAATGGCGGCCGACACACAACTCGTCGGGAAGCCGCTCCAGCGCCTCTGCCGGAGGGAGCCGGGGCGAAATCCGAGGCGACGGCTCGTCTGGCTCGGGGTGCGCATTGCGGCCTAGCGGCTTTCGGGAGACCAATGCCAAGGTCGAGGCGGTCACCGCGCGGACCGGTTACCGGAACCCATCCCTTTCAACATTTACGGAGGATTTCGTAAACTCCTGTGCGATAGACCTCTATGACCTCTCGCACGGAGGGTGCAGCGATGTCGACGCCAACTGGGATGGATACTGCCATCCACGTGAGCCCCCTGACCGTCCTGGTCCGCGGGGTGCTTGAGTGGGCCTGCCCTCAATCGGTCTTCGAGGAGCTTTTCGACCGCGAATGTCGTCCCCAGCAATGGAACCGCAAGCTGACCACCTCCGCCATCGCCTGGCTGATGCTGACGGTGGTCTCGGGCTCCCGTCGCAGTGTGTTCGCGGCGTTTCAGGCCGATCAGGCGTCCGATTCCCCGAACATCCTCGCCACGGCGTCGGCCCTGTATGCGAAGTACGGGCGGATCGATCCCCGTTACACCACGGCGGTGATCCGCGAGTCGGGCCGGCGGAAGTCCGAGTTGCTGAGGGCCGCGGGGGTCAAGGAGCCGTTCGGCTGGGAGGGCTATCGGGTGGTCATGCTCGACGGCACGGACTTGGCGGGGACCGAGCATCGCCTCAAGCCCTTGCGGCGAATCAAGGCGGCCGGCCTCCCGGGCCGGTTCGTGGCGGCCTACGAGCTGGCCACCGGCCAGGTCATCGACGCCGAGGCCAGCGAGGACGCCTACACCTCCGAGAGGGTGCTGGTCCGGCCGATCCTGGCGAAGGCGACGCCCCGCGAGCTGTTCGTGGCCGACCGGCACTTCTGTACGACCGAAGTCCTGTTCACGATCATCGACCGGAAGGCTCGGTTCGTCATCCGCCAGCACGAGAACCTGCGGTGGCAGCCCTTGAAGGAGGCGCGGGCTGTCGGCCGAGTGGCGACCGGCGAGGTCTGGGAGCAGCCGATCGCGGTCGAGGATACCGACACGGGCGCGCGGCGGCGGATGCGGCGGATCCTCCTCAAGCTCGACACCCCCACCGACGAGGGGGATGCGGAGATCGTGTTGTTGAGCAACCTGGAGGGGATCAGCGCCCTGCGGGTTTGCGAGTTGTACCGGGACCGGTGGACGATCGAACGGCACTTCTCGCTCCTCAAGACGGTGCTCCACGGCGAGATCGAAGGCCTGGGCCGCCCCCGAGCCGCGCTGTTCGCCATGGGGATGGCGATGGTGGCGGCGAACGCCTTGAATGTGGTGAAGCACGCGCTGCGGGTGACGCACGGCGTGGAGGAGTTCGAGAAGCTGTCGGGGTACTACATGGCCGACGAGGTGGCGGGGAACTATCGGGCCGTGGACGTGCTGGTGTCCGAGGCGGAGTGGTCCGCCCTGGCGGGCGAGCCCGCGGAGGAATTCTGGCGTTGGAGTCAGGCCGTGGGGTCGCATGTGCGGACCCGGGGGCTGCACAAGCACCCCCGCGGGCCGAAGAAGCCGAAACCGCCCCGAGCTTCTGGAAAAGAACGCCATCATTATTCGACGTATCGTCTCCTTAAAGACGAGGATACGTAAATGTTGAAAGGGATGGTTGCCTGCCAGCCCGAAGACGATCGCCAGCTCGATGTTGATATGGCCCAGGAGGAAGTCGCGGGCGGCTTCGGCGGGGACGCCGCGGCGGATCGCCTCGTCCGTAGCCTACTTGATAATGGTGATGCAGGCCGCGGCGGTCGTCTCGACGAGGACCGGTTCGAGGATCGCCATCTGCTCGACGGTGACTCGGTGCGCCTTCATCACGGGGGCATACATGGCCCGGGCGATCGCTTCGCCGCGGG